>JAFGTA010000077.1 GCA_016934355.1 Candidatus Bathyarchaeota archaeon
GTGCTGATCTCAGATTCCGCTAGCTCGACCAGTGTCTTTGTCAAAACCAGAAACCCGTTTAACATGATGCACTCGAGAAATTTATAGGTTGCATCCCCGGCGGCAAACCTTAAACGGCTGCGCCTGCTCAGAGAGCCGAAGCGAGACCGAGATGTGCACCCTGATACTGCTCTACGGATTGCTCAGCGACTATCCCATCCTCGCGCTCCATAACAGGTACCTCGGGAAGGACACGCTGGAGGAGCCGCCGCAAAGGTTCAACGGCAACACCGTGGCGCCCCTCGACGTCGCATCGGGAGGCACCTGGATAGGCGTCAACGACTCGGGGCTGCTCCTCGCCATAACCAACCAGGAGACGGAGACGCTTCGGAGCCCCGCTAGAAGCAGAGGGCTCCTCGCCCTCGATTTGTTATGTGCGTGCACGTCGGCCGCCGAAGCCAGGAGGCGGCTCCTCGACGCCGACACGCGTGCCCCCTACAGAACCGGGAACTTCGCCGTTCTGGACGCGGACGAGGCTTGGCAAGTGGTCTGGGACAGGGAGACCCACGTGTACCCCATCGGCGCAGGCGTCTACCCCGTCTCGACGCTCACCGTCGTCCCCGGCATGAAGTGGAGCGAGAGGGCTCGTCACATCTGGTTCGACGCCGAGAAGCGGAGGACCCGCGCCACCGAGCTCCTCAGAGGCTACAAGCCGTCCAACGTCGAAGAAGCGGTCGAGACGCTGATGCGCGTCTCGGCGGACCACGGCTACGGCAGGTCCCAGGCGTCGATCTGCTGGCATAGCCCCGAGTATAGGCAGACAAGCTCCACGCTCATCGCCGTGGGGAGGGAGCCCGCCGAGACACGAGTCTTCTACTGCGAGGGCAACGCCTGCACGAATGAGTTCAGGGAGTACTAGGGAAAAGGGCGTGACCTGTTAAAGGTCACATCAAAAAAAATTTTAGGAGGCTAGGGTCTTGCCGACCTTCTTCTTCTGAGCTAGCTCGTAGACCTTGCTGGCCGTGCCGACGTCCTGTATGGCGAGGCCGGTTGCCTTGAACATGGTGATCTCGTCGGGGCTGGTCCTGCCTTTCTTCTTGCCTGCGACGATCTTGCCTAGCTCCGCGTAGATGTCTTCTTCCTTGATGACGCCCTCCTCCTTGGGGACCTTGAAGTCGCCTACTACGAATGCCTGGGGGATGAAGTCGACGACGTGTTTGTCGCATTTCTTGATGACGCTGGTCATGAGCTCCCGCTTGGCTCCCGTGTCCGCGCCGATGGCGCTGACGTGGGCTCCCTTCTTGAGCCACGCGCCGTCGATGAACGGCTTCGGGCTGGGCGTGCAAGTGATGACGATGTCGCTGCCCTCCGCTGCCTCCTTAGCGCTGTCCACCGGGACGAAGTCGACCTTGGGGAACATCTTCTTCATCTCCTCCGCGAAAGCCTTCTTCGCCTCAGGGATGATGTCGAAGACCTTGATCTTCTTTATGCCGGGGCGTACCTCCATGAGCCCCATGATCTGGCTGCGCCCCTGGACGCCTGCCCCGCAGACGCCCGCGACCTTGCTGTCCTCGCGGCTCAGGTACTTGATGCCCGTTGCGCCGGCTGCACCCGTCCTCAGTGCTGTGATGTAGGTGCCGTCCATGATGGCTAGGGGCACACCGTTATCGGGGCTGTTGAGAATTATCCTCGCTATCACAGCGGGGAGCCCGTACTCCTTCTTGTTGCCGGGGTGCACCGTTACTATCTTGGTGCCCGCGGCTTTCAAGCCCGGCATGTAGGCGGGCATGGCGATGAGGACGCCCTTGTCGAAGTGAAGGTAGACCCTTGGGGGCATCTCTATGTTGTCGTTGCCCATCTCGCGGAAGCCGCCTTCCACGGCTTCGAGGGTGCTCTTCATGTCGAGAACCTGTTTGACCTCATCCTGTGTAAGGTATAGAGTCATGTTGAGTCAACCATGATGGGGTGTGCAGCGTTTTTAATGATTTCGTGTATAGTCTCTCATGCGTTTCCTCTCATAAACATACATGTTCAGATTACAGTATGTTGTTCTCACTTCCACAAATAGGCATTTATTGTCTTAGTCACCATAATATTGTCTCTGATTGTTGGGATTATTATCCTGTTTTTCAATGTACTGTCTTCTTCACATGGTGTTCCCTGTAATCTATATAGGTAAACATTAACTATAACTTCCAGCCATCTTTAAACGGCGAGAGAATGAGGGAGCATGATCCAAGTGACTTTCTCCTCACCAGAATCCATTCTAATATGGTTCACTTGGTGATCCCTCATTCTCCGTCCGGAGCAAGGTAATTTGAAGGCTGAACCCGAGGGCAACGGGTACGCGTACGACGGGAGATACTTCTGCAGCTTCCAGGAGGTCCAGTGCTACAGGTACCTGAAATCCATAGGCATACCGCCGGGTAGGATGCACATGGAGTACCGGGTGGGAGGCAGCCGCTTCGACTTCTTCCCCCTGAGACGTGTGTTCTGGGAGCACCACCCCATCAACCTGAAGCTGGGGGAGAACATCTACAGGTACGGTAAAGCTAGGCGCGCCATACTAGACGCGAACGGGTTCAGCCGCATACCCCTCGTCGTCTCTGACATCATGTTCATGGACGTGCCCGATATACGCCGGAGGATGAACGAGCACGCGGTGGACTTTCGGTCGGGGCGCGTGCCCACAGGCACCGGGATACAATACGTTCACAGCTACGAGCGCGACTACATGAGGCACATGTTCAATCTCCTTCCGGAGACTCTGGTCTGCGCCTAGCGCCCAGCCCAAGCCTCTCTCAGAACCGGGTTTCTGTCGATGTAGGCGCCCTTGACGTCTTCGGGCGTCCTGTTGAGTGGGCAGCTGAAGTTGACGCAGTGCGGACAGAAATAGAGCCGAAGATTCATGAAAGTGGACACCTCCGCGACTAGGATGACTATGATCAGCCCCGCGTACGCGATGAAGGACAGCCCCGACGCCGCCGGGACGAGGCTGTATCTCCACAGCCCGTACACGGAAACCACGAACGGGTACCCGAAGAACAGCGCGAAGCTCGCTCTCATAGCGTTTCGTTCGAGGGCCGTAGCCGGCTTCGGCTCGTACCTCCAGAGCTTCAGGCAGCCATGGTTGGCAAGGCAGTGCAGCGTCCTCCCAGACCGCGCGTAGTATGGGCAGTGCCTGCAGAGTATCCACGTCTCGACCACGTTGAAGAAAACCAGGAGGAACGCGACGAACGCGTACAGGTAGAGATGGCTGCCTATCACCCTGCCTGTGATGTACATGCCGACGAAGCCCGCGGCGAAGGCGGTTAACATGATGGAGAGGAAGCCCACGAGGTGCCGCCTCTCCCAGCGACAGAACAGCCTGTGCTTAAGATCGCAGTCGCTGCACTGGGCGTCGTCTCCCCACGTGCAGATCCCATGCGGGTTGACGCCCATGAGTCAAAGCGGGTTAGAGAGGGATAAGGGGTTTTCGTCTATGGCGTGAACTTGCCGCCGTCCGTGAACGTCAGCATGAGCTGGGCGTAGAGGTCGCTGAACCCCTCGTTGGTCGTCGAGGACACCGGCACAGGCGCGAACTCCACGCCGAGGCGCCCTATGACCTCAATCATGTCCTGGCTGATGACCCGGTTCACCCCTGTGAGCCTCGAGTCGATGGCCTCCTCAAGCAGATACGGGTCCTCGGCCCACCCCGTTATCTCCTCCACCTCGTGGGGCTGCAGCATGTCTGTCTTGCTTATGACTTGGAACTGGGGGAGCAGGAACCGTGTGCTGATAGCCGAAGCCAGGAACATGTTCATAACGTAGTTCAGCGGGTCCCTGCAGAAGACGCCGTCAAACAGGTAGATGACCCCCTTCTCGGCGTCCGTGAGCTCCTGAGCAATCTGGGCGCCAATGTTACGGAACGCGAACAGCTCCATCTGCCCCGGCGTGTCCACGATGCAGATGTCCGGGGTAAAGTCCTCGATGTCGTCACTCAGGTCCTGTACGATGCCGGCCATCATGTCGTGGGCCAGCATGAGCCCCCCGTTGGGGCCCAGCCCGTAGTCCTCCATCAGCTCCTCGACCTTGATGTAGTCCCGCACGTTCACGTTGGCGGCGTACGGCAGTATGATGCTCCCGGGGTCAAGGTTGACCGCCATCACGTCCTCCCTGTGGAACTCCAGGAACCTTGTGAACTTTGCTGTGAAAGTGGATTTGCCGCTGCCCGCGGTGCCTAAAACGAAGACGAGGTTCAAGCCTCTGTGAACTCCCTTAACTTTCTGTACGCCTCGGCGAGGCCATAACGTTTCGGTGGGCGCTTGAACCCGTAGGCGCATATGGGGTCCACGGCTCCGCCGACGCCCCTGTCCATCGCCACCTTGAGGCCGCGCACGCAGTCTATGAGCACGGCCCCAGCGTTGGGCGCGTCCTCGGTGCTCAGCTTCACGTCCATGGTGAACCCGGCGTCGCCAAAGTACGTGCCCTTCACATAGAAGAAGCTGTCCCGCCCGTTGACGAGGAAGTCCACGAAGTCCGCGGACCCGGAGACAAGCGGGAAGTCGTAGGGCACCGCGCTCTTCACGGCCTCGGTCTTGATCTTGCGTTTGATGTCGCGGCTCTTCTCCAACGTGTTTATGGACTCGCTGCCGCCGCCGACGTCCAGCTGGTAGCTCTCCTGTACGTGGACGCCCCTGCTGTTCAGGAACTCGAGGAGCCCTATGTGGAGCGCCGTAGCCCCCATCTGGCTCATGAGGTCATCCCCCGCGACGGGGAGCCCTTTGCGCTTATAGGCAGACACTATGTTCAGGTCGTTGACGACGCCTGAGGGGGTGGCGTTGAGGAACCCGCAGCCGGCGTCGAGGCAAGCCTCAGCGTAGAGCCTGCTCGCCTTGTCGCTGCCCCCCGAGATGAGGTTGACTAGGACGTCCACATCAGCCTCCGTAAGGGCCGCGGCGACGTCCACTGGCTCGGACTTGGCCAGCTCGATGTTACTCATGTTCTCGTCGCCGAACTTGTCGGGCGCCGGCCCCATCTGGACTTGAACGCCCAGCTTTTTCACTTCGTGGAATTTCGGTGCCTTGTTGGGCTCGGTGAATATCGCCTCTGATACTTCTCTGCCCACCTTGTGCTTGTCCACGTCGAATGCGGCAACCACCCGTACATCCTGGACCCTGTAGCCTCCGAGCATCGGGTTGATTAGCCCCAGCCTCGTCCCGTTGGCGCTGTAGTACTCCAAGCCCTGAAGCAGGGCCGAGCAGCAGTTCCCCACCCCGGCCACAGCTAAACGTATCTCACCCATCGACGTTCACCGTATCTACTAGAAACAGAGGCACCCCCTATACAAGGGTAACGTTTAAGGAAAAACCCGGGTGAACTAGCGTTTCCTCGGGTAAGCGATCCTGCTGTGCCTCAGCCCCAGCTTAACCATCAGCTCGGCGACCTTCAGCGAAGCCTCCGCCCCGTCCAGTATGGGGACGCCGAGGCTCTCCCTGAACCTCTTCCCGAGCCCCCAGAGTGCGAGGCACCCAAGCACGAAAACGTCTCCCTCCCCCTCATCAATCCTGTGTGTGATCTCCGCCCTCAGAGCCTCTATGGTGGCGTCTAGGTCGTTTCTCATCTCTAGGACGGGTATGTCTGGGACGACGCGGCGGGGCTTCCGCCCCAGAACCATCGACAGCGCCATCATGGACTCGCCCGGGCCTATCACCGGGATGTCCACGAGCTCACGAGCCCCGCCTAGCGCGGGGTCGCTGCCGCACCAGATGATCGCGGCGTCGACGCCATCCGCTTCTGCCTCCCTGCCGCA
>JAFGTA010000078.1 GCA_016934355.1 Candidatus Bathyarchaeota archaeon
AGGACCCATGGAGAATATACATGACCACGGACCACCCCAACGGAGGCCCATTCACCTACTACCCGAAGGTCATCACGTGGCTCATGAGCAGAAAAGCCCGGACGGACGCCATGCTGGACGCCAACAAGTCCTGCATGAAGAAGACCACCCTCACCAACAGCTACCGCGAGTACACCTTCAACGAGATAGCGACCGTGACCCGCGCAGCCACAGCCAAGGTACTCGGCCTCAAACAGAAGGGCCACCTGGGAGTAGGCGCCGACGCGGATGTCTCAATATACAACATCGACCCCACCAAGTGGAGGCCGTCCCAGTACTTGGAGGCAGAGAAGGCGTTCAAGGCCGCCGCGTACACCATCAAAGGAGGAGAAGTCGTGGTCAAGGGCGGCGATGTAGTGGCGACGCCGCTGGGCTCCACGTTCTGGGTGAACGCCGAAACCCCGCCCGAGCTGGAGGCCGAGCTCGTCAAGGAGCTGGAAGCCGACTTCAAGAAATACTACACCGTCGGCTTCAAGAACTACCCTGTGGAGGACGCGTACCTGCCGACTCAGCGGGCCGTGGCGACTGAAGGAGGTGTATGGAAGTGAGCTTCAAGCTGAACGGAGTCGAGGTAGAGGACACCTTCGCAGAGGGATTCGGCATGTGGGGAACGAGGCTCATAATCACGGCGGCGAACAGGAAGTGGGCCAACACAGCCGCCGTGGAGATGACCGGCTTCGCCACCAGCGTCATCGCGTGCGACTGCGAGGCCGGCATAGAGGCAGAAATACCGCCGGAGGAGACCCCTGACGGGAGGCCGGGCACCGCCATCATGGTGTTCGGTTTCTCGGCGAAGAAGCTGGCGACTCCCCTGCTCAACAGGATGGGCCAGTGCGTGCTCACATGTCCCACCACGGCGGTATTCAACGGGCTGCCGGAGGAGATGGCCGACGAGATGCTGGATGTAGGCAAGAGCATCCGCTTCTTCGGGGACGGTAACCAGGTCAAGATGAGGGTGGGGGATGGCTTGGGTGCTCGGCAGCGTTTCTGGAGGATACCTGTCATGGAGGGCGAGTTCCTCGTCGAGGAGAAGGTGGGCGCCAAGAAGGCGGTGGCCGGAGGCAACTTCCTCGTAATGGGGGAGACCGAGGCAGCTACGCTGGAGGCGTCGGAGAAGGCTATCGAGGCCATCCACACCGTGCCGTACGTGATCACCCCGTTCCCAGGCGGCCTCTGCAGGAGCGGCAGCAAGGTGGGCTCCACCTACGCCTTCCTGAGGGCGTCCACGAACACACCGTTCTGCCCCGCCATCAAGCACAGCCTCAAGGACAGCCAGGTGCCTGAGGGTGTCAACTCGGTGCTCGAAGTGGTGCTCAACGGCCTCGACGAGGAGTCCGTCAAGAAGGCGATGGCTGCGGGCATAGAGGCGGCGACCAAGGTGAAGGGGGTGAAGTGGATCACAGCAGTCAACTTCGGGGGCAAGCTGGGCAAGTACCAGATGCACCTCAAGGACTGCGTGGGAGGTGCCTAAAATGAAGACACTGACACTGGTACCCAAGGATGTCACTAGTATACCCGTTGAGGCCGAGGCCATCTCGCCGAATATGGTTGCAGGTAAAACACTGGCCGATGTGAGAAGGCTCAGCGTCTACCAGGGCAAAGTCAAGCTCACCCTCGCGGACCACTTCGACGTCACTGGGAAGGTGGCGGAGAACCCTGCCGAACAGATGATAGTAGTCAACGGAAACACGCCGCATGTCAAGTACATCGGGGCAGGCATGGACGCAGGCAATATCCTGATCAAGGGCGACACCGGCATGCATGCAGGCTCCCAGATGGCTGGCGGAGAACTCACAGTTGAGGGAAACGCGGCCGACTGGGCGGGAGCCGAGATGAAAGGCGGTCTGCTGAGGATAAACGGAGACGCGGGGCACCTGATGGGCGCCGCGTACCGAGGTAGCAGCGAGGGCATGACCGGGGGCTGCATCGTGGTCGGCGGAGGCGTCGGCAGCGAAGCCGCCAGCTTCATGAGGCGCGGAATGGTCGTCGTCAGGGGCGGCACGGCGCCGTTCACGGGCGTCCACATGAACGGGGGCGAGATATTCGTCTTCGGGAAGGCTGGGAAACGCCTCGGAGCCGAGGCCAAGGGCAACGGCGGCTTCATAGCGTGCTTCGGCGAAACAGAGGAGCTGCTGCCCACGTACCTCTACGACACCACTTACAGACCCATCTTCATGAGGATCTACCTGAGGCGACTCGCAGAGACGCTGAACGTCGAGGAAGCCCTACGGTTCATCGACACGCCTCTACGGCGCTACAGGGGTGACCTCGCCGTGGGCGGGAAAGCCGAGATACTCATCGCGGAGCCCTGATCTGAGCCGTGTTGAAGGTTGGGATACTGGGGAGCGACAGGAAGGAGTGGCACATAGAGAGGCTACTCCGCGAGCTCAAGGGCCGGGGCGTGGAGGCGTACCTCATACCTGTCACGAAGCTGGTGTCACGCATAGGGTCGGAACCCAAGGTCTCTGTTAAGGGCTACCCCGTCGAGGGCTACGACGCCTTAATCGTCAGGAGGATGCCCGGGGGAACCGCTGAACGTGTCTTCTACAGGATGGACACACTTCACATGCTGGAGGAGTACGGCGTCCACGTCGTCAACCCGGCGCTGAGTATAGAGAAGTCGGTGAACAAGTGCTACACCTCGGCGCTGCTGGAGAAGGCTGGGCTACGGTCGCCTAAGACTGTTATCACTGAGAGCTTCACAGAGTCCATGAGGGCGTTCGACGAGCTGGAGGGCGACGTCGTGGTTAAGCCGCTGTTCGGCTCCCTCGGCGCGGGCATCACCAGGCTCACGGACAGAGACATCGCGTATAGGGTGTTCAGGGCGCTGGAGTCCACCCAGAGTGTCTTCTACCTCCAGGAGTACATCCCCCACGGCAACAGGGACATCAGGGTGTTCGTCATAGGCGGCGAGGTCGTCGCCTCCATGACGCGCGTCGGCGCAGGCTGGAAGACCAACATCTCCCTCGGGGGAGCACCCGAGCCCTACGAGCCGACTGACGAGGAGACGGAGGCGAGCCTGAAGGCGGCTGAGACAATGGAGCTGGATTACACGGGCGTGGACCTGCTGCGCTCTGAGACGGACGGGGCGCTGTACACGCTGGAGGTGAACAGCACACCCGGCTGGGAGGGGCTCCAGAAGGTGACGGGCTTCGACATCGCGGAAAGGCTCGTCGACCACGTGATCAAACAACTAAATTGAGGTGGTTCGCTGAAGCCGAAGGACAGGGACATGGTGGAGACCCGCGACGGGCTCATCTTCTGCGTCGTGGGGTACCTGCACCCCCCGGGCCGGGTCACCGCGTACCTGAAGTACGTGCCGACGGCTGAGGGAAAGTGGAGCAGAGGGGACACACGTTACACACGGACGCTCCCCTACTACCACGTCACACAGGTCGAGAACACCTACCGCTACCTCCGCGAAAACCATTCAGAGTACCTCTACGCCTGCCCTGTCCGTAACATCACCGTCTCCTGCGTGCCGCTCAATGAGGTGAAACACTACTATAACCCGGTCGAAGGCCTGAACTCGCTGCTTAGGCGAGGCCCAGAGGACGCGTTGGAGGAGAAGCTGGTGGGGCTCGCGGAGTACCTCCACGAACAGGCGGACGTTAAGGGGCGGATAGGCGTCACAGGCTCGCTGCTCACGCGGTCTCATAACCCCGCGTTCTCCGACATCGACTTGACCGTGTATGGACGCGAGGAATCATGTCGAGTCAAGAAAGCCATCGTAGAGCCGAAGAACAGTGATATCAGGCCCCCCAGTGAAAAAGAGCTGGCGGAATGGGTTACCCAGCGGGGCACCAAGTTCCCGCTGAACCGTGAGGAGCTCAGCAGGGTCGCGGCGAAGAGGTGGAACTACAGGTTCTACAGGGGCACTTACTTTTCGTTGCATCCAACCAGAAGCGACGAGGAGATAACCGAAACCTACGGCGACCTGACGTACCACGCGTTGGGCAGGGTGAAAGGCACAGCAACAGTCTCCGACGCGTCAGAGTCCATCTACCTGCCAGCCGTCTACAAGTTAAAGGACGCAAAGCTTGAGACACGTGACACCGAGGTCTCGAAGATCGTGTCCTACGAGGGAATCTACGGCGGGTTGTTCGAGGTAGGCGAAAAAGTCGAGTTCAGCGGCGTACTAGAAAGATACGAGGGAAAAGAAGAGGGGCACCGCGTGGTGCTGGGCGGAGCAGGCTCCACCGGCGGCTACGTGAAGTAGGCCTACTCCTCCGGGAAGGGCGTCCACTTCTCGTCAAGGAACTTGGCTATGCCCGAAGAGTCCAGAGGCCCCACGGACACTGTCCATCCGGAGAGCTCCTGTATCTCGCCGCTGAGCCTGGCCGACCTGCCGGGTATGACTAGGTGTCGGTGCTTAACCTTGTCGCCCACCTTGAAGTTGGCCAGCGCCTCGGACACCGTGTCTGCCGTCATCTTTCTGCCGGCGACGGCGCTCTCCACAGACATGCCCTCGCTGTCCACGACGAGCAGGTAGCCGTTCAGCTTGGCTGACTCGATGTCGGAGGCCACCGTGTAGTAGGTGAGGGCGAAGTTGGTGGTCAGCATCACCGGCGCAAGCTCGTCCGGTTCACCGAAGACCACCAGCTCCGGCTCAACCGAAACCGGCTTCCGCGGGTCGGTGTATATGTTGTTCCGGAGTATGACCTGCGGCAGCATAGCCCAGCCGCTGATGCCGTGGATTATCATGGCGTCCACGAACCTGTCGATACAGAGGGACGCTAGCACGACCTCGTTCCACTCGTTGATTATCGCGTCCTCCTCCTCGACTGTCCACGCCACGAGGGGCAGCCCCAGTATCGGGTACCCAAGGTGCTCCTCCTCCTCGTTAACGGACTGCCACCTGAGTTTCACGAGGTTGTTGAGGTTGGCCGCCATGTGGTGGTTGGGCGCGGTGCCGGGGTCCATGACGATGTCCTGTACGCCGTACGCCTCAAGGGTGTGCGTGATGCTCTTCAACGTGTCTAGGTCCTGCGGGGACGAAGCGACCAGCGGGCAGCCGTACTGTATGGCGAGTTCAGCCATCTCCTTCCAGTTGTCCTTGGTGGCCGCGTAGATCAACGGACGCCTATCCGCCGCGACCTCCAGGCCCTTTCTCATCACATCCGGGTTGAGGGCGCACAGTATCAGGGGCTTCTGGGTCAGCTCGCTGGCCTTCTTTACGGCAGCCGCGAAGGTGTCGGGGTCGCCGCTGGTGCTTCTCACCGATAGCATGTCCAGGGTAAGCTGTATACCTATGTACTCGTAGCTGAAGTCGTTGAGCACGTTGACGCGGAGCTCGAACTCCTCGTCGCTCATCTCGTCGCTGACGTCTACGGCTATCGCCGGCTGGTGGAAGTACGTGAACTCGTGTCTGTGGAACACGTACTCGCCGCCTATGGTCAGGGCGTTTTCACCTACGCCCACCTCCACCGCCTTCACAGCCGGCTTGAGCAGCGCCCACAGCTCATCGTAAGCTCCCTTGTTCTCAGACTCTAGGAGGGGCTTGCAGTCGTCCAGCAGAGCCTCCCTGTTCACCAGCTTGGCGGCGAAGGCCATGCAGTTGGCCTCACCGCATTCACCGCAGTTGGTTCTGGGCAGTTTCTGGTAGATCTCTATCGGGCTCAGTTCTTTCGCTGGCATCTCATCCCTCCTACATCCTCACCGAGACCCACTCCGTGGGCTCGGATGGTTTATCGTCACTCATGAGCTGGTTGATTATAGTCTTCAACGCGTCCACAGCGGCTGGGTGCATCATCATGAAGTAGTCGACGCCGGCGAGGAGCAGCGTCATACCGGTGACGGTCTCCCAGATGGGGCCCCTGAGCTCCCTTGGCGCGAACTCTGGGCCCATCTTCATCCATGCCTCCCTTGCTGCCCACGCGTTGGTGGTGCCAGAGCTCATGGGGTGGTTCAGCTCAGGGTCTCCCTTCAGGCCGGCTATTCGGCAACGCTCCATGACGGTGAACGCGTAGTCGAGGCCGTAGCCGAGGGCGGCTGTGGTGGTGTCCATGAGTATCTGCCCCTTGGGCACGAAGTCGTAGAGCTTCCTGTTGAGCTCCCTTGCCTTGTTTACGTCCATGCTTGTGAACGCGATGACGCAGTTGTCGTGGTCGTTTACGAGTCTAGCGGTGCCCTCGATGTCCATGTCCAGGGTCACCGAGTTGATGAGCAGCCTCTCTCCCTCTATGTTTTCGCAGATGGCCTTGAAGACCGCGTAGTCCTTCTGCGGGTCTCCGCAGCCGCCTATGCTGAGGGGCACGTCCACCGCCTCCAGCACCGCCTCCACGGTCTTCAGCGCCGCCTTTGGGGGCGCGTCCTCTATCAACGGGTCTATGGTGAGTAGGTGCACGTTAATCATCTCGGCGCCGAACTTGTCGACGCAGACCCGGGCCCACTCGGCGGTGTCCTCAAGGTACTCCCTGAAGTGCATCTTCACGGCCTTGCTGAGGGGCACCTTGGGCCAGTCGAAGACGTCCAACGCTATGACGGGCTTGTTCGGGGTCTCTGCCTGAAAGTTGAAGAACGGCAGCACCTTCTCGCCGCCGATGACGTACGACACGGCCCTCGTGCCTCCCTCGGCCTTGGTGGCCCCGAGCTTCACCTCCACGATGCTCCCAGGGTATTTGCCAACTGGCACGCCCATGGTCTCCCGGATGAGCTCCGTGGGCTTGACGGCGGGGGCCGCCGGCGCCAACCCCGGCGCCGCGGGCATCATCTGGGGCATACCCATTCCCATGGGGGACGCAGGCCCACCCAGCAGGCTCGTTATCCTGTTAGCGGAGTCCCTTATCAGGGCGAACTCGAAGCCCATCCTCGCGAGAAGCGGCGAGGATATGCCTCCGCCTCCGCCGCCCTCCACGCTGAACTCTATCTCCTCTAGCTCGATCTCGACGTCCTCTAGCTCTATCGCCTGGAACTTCGCCAGCTTCTCAAGTATGTCTTTGTTGAGCAGCAGCTCGATGTCTTTAGGTTTGACCATGGGGATCACTCCTTGTCGACTTTTATGATCGCCTTCTCTGCCTTGATCTTCGCGTTCTTGAGGATTATACGTACCTTCATGCCGCTCGGCAGCCCGGGGACGGCGCCTGCCGGGAGCTCCATGGTCGGCATCGTGAACGTCGTCGGCATCTGCTGCTGATACATCATCTGCTGCTGGGGCGCCGCCGCCGGCACAACTGGCGCCTTGGGCTCCTCCTCCTTCCAAGTATCAACTATGGGGTGTCCCTTCTCCTTGAGCCAGTCCTTGAGTTGGTCGAGACTCTCGACGTCCTTCTCCGTGGCTATCTTGGGTACTATGTCCTCGGGCATGTACTCCTTGATCCTGTCCCTGATCTCCTCGGGTATCCAGACCACGCGGTCCCACCCACCGTCAGCCTGGAGGAACTTGGGGCTCCTCATATACTCTATGCCTAGCCCGTGGAACCCGTCCACCTGCCTGCCGCCTGCCGTTAGGTCGCTGATGGTGACGAAGTTGAGGCCGTTCACGGTCTCGCCTTTGTAGTTCCTGTGCACGACACCGAAGCCGTCCACCTCGGGGATGTAGAAGAGACATCCCTCGAAGCAGCCGCAGCTGGTGTGCGGGTAACCGAACGCGGTGTAGAGTTGGACGCGCTCGATCTCGCCGAGGCTCTTCTCCCTGATGACTTGGTTTACTCCCTCGTACTCTCCCGTGACGGCGTCGATGAGGGCTCCCTTGGGTATCTCGAAGACCGGTCCCTTGGGATCTACTTTAGCGGTGGCCTTGCCGTCGAACCAGCTGATGGCGCCGCAGTTGGCGTACCTCTGGGGCGTGATTACGCAGAGGTGTGTCGGCGCAAAGCTCTGGCAGAGGCTGCACCCGTAGAACACGTC
>JAFGTA010000079.1 GCA_016934355.1 Candidatus Bathyarchaeota archaeon
ACGATGAGGACGCCCAGGGTCGGCGACGAGCTGCTTGGTATCTCGGTGAAGTGGCTGATGACGTAGCTCAGGGTGAAGCCTAGTCCGGCCCCTATCACCCCGCCCACCGCCCCCATGAGGAGGGCCTCAGTCATGAAGAGGCTGAGGATGTCCACGCCCTTGGCGCCTATGGCCTTCAAGGTGCCTATCTCCTTGGTGCGCTCCATGACGCTCACCGTCATGGTGTTGATGATGCCGACGCCCGCGACGATGAGGCTGAGCCCGGCGATGCCTCCCAGCACGGCGTTCATGGTGTCCAGCACGCTGTTGAGGCTGTTCATGCTCATATCCATGGTCCAGACGCCGACGTACTCCAGCTTGTCCCTTATCCGTTCGGCTACGCCCGTGACCTGGCCTATCTCCTCGGTGCAGAGCTTGATGAGGTGGATGACCCCGCCCGTGTCGTACATCTGCTCGAAGGCGCTCAGGGGGATGTACATGGCCGCGCCCGACCCGCCTCCTATCCCGGACGACGAGTCCGTGATTACCCCGACTATCCTTAGGGTGTACTCGTGGCTCGCGCCGCCTCTCTGGTAGACCACCTTCAACCTGTCACCCACCTCGTAGAGGGGCTCTTCGACTCCGAACGGCTGCACGAGGCTCTCGGTGACCACCGCTACTGCCTTATCGCTCCTGGTGAGGTACCTTCCGTCCACCAGCCTCCAAGCGCCTGATATCCTGAAGTATGCGTCCGAGACGCCTGTGACGCTGGTGTAGTAGTACCGTCCCCTCGCCTTGTATGCGCAGGTCCCACCGAAGTTCATGGGCGTCGCCTCCTGCACCCCGGGTATGGCCTGGATCAGCCGCAGGTCCCTCCAGTCCAGCTCCACGGGCGTCCTGAGCCCGCTGCTGCTTGGATAGACGTTGATCACGTTGGGGCCGAACCCCATGATCTGGCCTGTGATGTCCTGCCTCAGACCGTCTGTGACGCTGATGAGCCCCCCGACGGCGGCGCAGCCGATGAGAATCCCCACGAGGTTCAACGCGAACCTCAGCTTCTTGTCGGTGCTGGTGCCGACGCTGATGCTGACGACATCCTGAATCCTCAACCAAGCACCCTCCATTCACTCATCGCGCAGCGCCTCCACAGGGTTAAGCTTCGAAGCCCTCCACGCTGGGTAGATGCCCGAGACCACGCAGGTGGCGACAGCGAACCCCACCACGGTCAACCCTAGGCTAGTGGAAACCTCAGGCCCGAGCCCTATGAACCCGCCGATGACCGTGCTCAGCCCGAACCCGACCAACGCCCCCATCCCGCCCCCGATGACGCCGGTCACCACGGACTCGCCCAGGAACAGGAACAGCACGTCGCCGTTGGTCGCACCGATGGCCTTCATTGTGCCTATCTCCTTGGTGCGCTCCATGACGCTCACCGTCATCGTGTTGATTATGGTGACGCCCGCCACCAGCAGGCTGATGCCCGCTATCCCACCCAGCACCGCGTTGATGGTCACCATGATCTGGTTGACCTCCTCCATGATCATGTCCATCGAGTAGTAGCCCAGGCCGTCAAAGTCCTCTTCGATAACCTCCTTTATCTCCTCGACGTCCTCGATGGTCTCCGCCTTAAGGTCGACGGCCATGTAGCGCCCCTGCGTCCTGAAGACCTGCTCGTAGAAGCTCAGCGGCACGATCAGTATATCGTCTATACCCGTGTTGGCCACGCTAGCCGTCTTCTTCAGTATCCCGACGACCCTGACGGTGAACTCCGCCGCCTCGCCGTCCACCGTAGCCGTCAACCTGATCCTGTCCCCGACCCTGAACCTCTGCTCCTCGTCGACATACCACACGTTATAGCCCAGCATCGCCGTGGCGTCGTCGCTGCGCTCAAGGAGCCTGCCGTCCTCCACCTCGTTCTCGCCGCCGTGGACGATGAAATAGTTCCCGTCGACGCCGGCCAGCTGAATCCGCGTCACTCCCCCGCGATAATCGTAGGACGCCACGTGGCCAGCGTACACCGGTGCGGCTGCCTCGACGCCCGGGATTTTCTCGAGCCTGTTAAGGACACGCCAGTCGATGACTGTGAAGGCCTCGCTCCCGCCTCTCTCAGGGTAGACCTGTATCGTGTTGGTGCCGAAGATGGCGATGTCGTCTACGATGCTCGCCTTCATCCCGCCGGTCATCGATATGATCCCGGTGACCGCGGCGCACCCGATGAGTATGCCGACTAGGTTCAACGCGAACCTGAACTTGCGTTCACGCAGCCCCTCAACCGAGAGAAGCGCGAAGTCGAGGAAGTTCAACCGTGTTCCCCTTTAGCTTAGGCCAAGCAGGTTCTTTAACCATCCCCAGATCCCCGTGCTCTGGCTCGTGCTCTGTGAAGCCTGTACGGCTCCCGTGACCTCCACCGGGAGGCTGACCTCCTCCACGTGCTCCTGGTTCAGGTGGTCCCTGTACACGATCCTTATCGACAGCTCGTGGCTTCCCTGCTCCGCGTCAGACTCCACGCCGACGTCGAGGTCGAATGGTATCGGGCTGTCAGGGTCCACGGCGCCGATGTACTCCTCGCTGCCCCTCACCCGCCTGAAGACGCCGTCCGGCACGATCTCAAGGCTCACGAAGTCGACGCTGTCCGTCCCAATGAGAAGCAGGTCTGCTTCAAGCTCCGCCTCCCCTCCGCGGGCGACGCTCATTCCCGGCGCGTCCAGCAGCTGGAAGTCGACCATGGGGTCGACGATGATAGTCAGCGTCTCGGTGAGTGACGCAGGCGCTCCCCGCGAGTTAGTGTAGCTTAGGGTCACCGTGACCGGGTACTGTCCCGCGGTTATGTCTCCACGCGCCAGCAGGCTGTACTCCGCGTCAACCGTCTCCCCGGCCTCCACGTCGCCAAGGTCTACCGTGGTTGGTGAGAGTGGTGACAGGCTGCCCGTAGCGTCCGGAGTCAGGTGAGCCATCACGCCGTAGGCATCGGCTCCGCTCACCTCAACAGTCATCAGGAGGGAGAACTCCGTGCCGGGCCTTATTACCTCGCTAACATCCGCGCCCCTTATCGTGACCGTGGTTCTCTTGGAGGCTCTCTCTGAGTCGACGCTCAGCGGAAGCGTGAACGTCTGGTAGTAGCTGTCGTCCCCTGTGTTGGTGTAGCTGGCCGACGCGGTTAACCCATAGGCGCTCAGCGCTGCGCCCTGCAGGATCGACAGCGTGGGCGTCACCGTGAAGGATTCGCCGGGCTCAAGCTCGTCTATGTAAGTCTGCCCGTTCTCCAGCACAGTTATCGTGGAGGCGGGGCTCGTCACGATCATCTCGATGCCGTGAAGTGTCTCACTGTAATGGTTCTCGAATGTGTACGTAGCGGTGGCCTCTGTTCCAGAGGTTACGCCGCTGCCCTCCGCGCCCCGATACATGATCTTAGGCGTGTAGCCCTGGTTCACGACCAGGCTTATGGGCACAGTGATAGCCGTGTCCTGCGCCGCCCCGAACCGCCTGTAGACCAGGTTCAGGGTGAGCGTGTAGGCGCCCAGCGCCGTGCTCTGGTCGACGAACAGGGTGGGCTCGACCTTCTTGGTCTTGCCTTTCCCGATCTCGCTTATCACGGAGTGGGCGTCTGTTAGTATAGTCAGGCCGGGGGTCGAGGAGGTAATGAATGCCTCGACGTCGAAGACGTTATAGTCGCCCGTGTTGTGGAGTACAAGCTTGAAGCTGTTCTCCTGGCCCGCCGCCATGTAGATGTCCTCTGTACTGACCTGTATGATGGCAGCGTCGGCTGCCATTGCGGGGAGAACACCTGATGAGATGATGGCGGCTACAAGGATTGGTATGAGCAAGGCCCTCTGCTTCACAGGAGGCACCTCTTGTCGTCGACTATCAACCCGTCCCTGAACTGGATGATCCTATCCGTCTCGGCCCCCACCTCGGCGTCGTGGGTGATCATCACACACGTGGTGCCGCTCTCCTTGTTCAGCGTCCTCAGAAGGTGCATGATCTCGTCCCCCGTCTTCGAGTCCAGGTTCCCCGTAAGCTCGTCGCAGAGAAGCAGAGGAGGATCGTTGGCTAGTGCCCGGGCAATCGCCACGCGCTGCTGCTCGCCTCCGCTGAGCTGGCTAGGCTTGTGATCACGTCGGTCCCCCAGGTCCACAAGCTCCAGCAGCTCCCGTGCCCGCCTCTGCCGCTGAGCCTTACCTACTCCCTGGATGGCGAGGGGCAGCTCCACGTTGCCCTGCGCGTCCATCCGGGGGATGAGGTTAAAGAACTGGAAGATGAAGCCGATCTGCTTGTTCCTGAGGTCCGCTAGCTGGTTATCGTTTAGCCCTGAAAGGTCGACGCCGTTGACATAGACCTCGCCCTCTGTGGGGCGGTCCAGCGCCCCCACCATGTTGAGCAGCGTACTCTTGCCGCTGCCGCTGGGACCCATTATAGCTGTGAACTCCCCGGGCTCGACCACCATGTCCAGGCCCTTAAGAACCTTCAGGGGCCTCCCGCCCTGATCGTAGACCTTGACGAGGCCCCGTGTCTCTATTATGCTCAAATGTACCCCTCCATCGCTGGCTTCGGTTTGAGGCTGGCGTTCATGACTTGGCTTAGTGCCCTGAGCGCCTTCTTAAGGGCTGTGGGCTCAGCCTCCGTCTTCTCCACCCTCTTCTCACGTTGAGTCATCTTGTTGAGGGGTGAATCCCCGGTTTCCTTTTAAACGGTTTTTCAGGTTTACTACAGAATCTATACAGAATCTCTTCCAAGTGGACATGTAGTATAGTTTAAAACCTGCTCGCCATGAGTATCCGTAAGCTGGGGTCTCTACTTGTCCTCAAGGAACCGCGTCCTTAAACACATGCTACAGTGGCTGATAGCAGGCAGCAGGGGCGGGCCAAACAGGGCGAAGATCATCGCCTCGATAAAGGAGGAGCCCATGAACGCCAACCAGCTGTGCGACGTCCTTGAGGTGGACTACAGGACGGTGCGTCACCACCTGGACATACTGGAGAAGAACGGGCTGGTGACGAGCATGGGGAAGCGGTACGGTAAGATGTACTTCGTTGCCCCCGAGCTGGAGGACGCTTGGAGCGATTTTGTAGAGATTTGGAACAGAATTGGAAAAACGGATAATAACGGTGGTGAGGTGTAGGGTGCAGATGAACAGGAAACAGCAGGTGGCCGTCGCTATCATGGCGGTCTACCTGATCCTCAGCGTCCAGAGCAGCCTGGACAGCCTATGGGTGAGCGAGGAAGAGATACTGGTGCGGTTCCTAGACGACAAGAGGATATCGGTTGACCCGAACCTAGAGGACCTCGACTACGAGAACCTGCGTGTCATCAGCGGGCAGCTCGCAGCCTACATCCGGGGCAAGACCATCATCTCGGCCGTGAACGTGGTGCTGCTTGTGTACCTGTTCGCGTCGTACCTCGACATGTACAGGCAGACCAAGGCTGGGTTCACACTCGGCCTTGTGTTCCTGTCGGGGGCGCTGCTCAGCTACAGTCTCTTCACGAACCCCGTGCTGCTGACGATTTCGGGTGGCACGGAGGGCGTCAGGATAGTACGTTACTTCAACTTCCTGCCGGACCTGTTCACGACAGTCGCGGGCACCATACTCATCTACCTGAGCAGGCAGTAGCTCATAGTAGTCTTCCTTCAACTGTATTGGGCACCGTTTTCGATGCGTTATCCCCGTCACAGGTAATTTTGAAATTTTTTTCTGCACCGTTTGACGAGTAGATGCTAAATTCTGATGGTCTCTATGTCTAGCCCTTCTAACTCTGGGTCTCTCCCTACAACAAGCGTCGACCCCGTAGTCTGCGCGGTGGCGACGGCATAGGCGTCGGCGAGGCTCATGGGGTGGAGGCTCTTGAGCACAGCAGCCTGCCTCCATAACCCGTCGTTCGTCACCGGCACAATCCTGACGCCATATGCCTTTAGGTTCCTCGTCTTCTCCTCAGCCACGTCGGGGCTAACCCTGTGGAGTATGTAGTAGAGCTCGGTGAGGTTGACGATGTTCATGTAGGCCCTGACTGTGCCCTCTCTGGTCCTCTCAAGCAGGCCCTGGACTTTCGTGTCTCCGGGCTCCCCCTTGTAGAAGGTCAGCAGCGGCTCCGTGTCGAAGACTATACTCAGGGCGTCTCTCCTCGGAGCCTTCTGTCTCGGGTTTCGTCCAGCTCCCTTGACTCGCTGAGAAGCTCTTGGGCCGTCTTAGGTCCCAGTAGGTGCCTCAGCGAGCCTCGCTCCTCGCTGGGCTGTGGGAGGGGCTTGAAGAGTATTCCCTCGGGGGTTGCCTCTACGATGGCCTTGTCTCTTAAGCCGTACTTGTCGCGGAGGTCCTTGGGGATGGTGGCCTGACCCTTGCTAGTAATGCTGACTATCTGGGTCATACTTTATAATCAAGTATTACTCTATCGATAGGTATTAATAAGGGTTGGTGGGGACCGTCTCTCGGATGGAGCTTATCACCGTGTGGGCTGGTCTACTCTGGGTTCATATAGGTGACTAGTTCTACGGCGGCTCGCTTCATATGGGGGGTGCCCCCCGCCTCGCGGAGTACCTTCATGAGGAGGTCTGGGTCCTTCACTGAGACGCCTCCGCAGTAGTCCACGCCCCTCTTGAAGAGAGGGTCCGGCGCTATGCTCACCGTCGGGCCGACGACCGCCGTCTTCTTTGCGTCTGCGGCGAGCTCCAGTAGCCTGTCGAGGGTTCCGTTGGCGAGGGTGCTGCCCGTGATGAGGACCACATCGGACTGGGGGATCACCTCCTCACAGGCTGTGTCGGGTAGGACTCCTTCGGGTCTGGGGCTGCCTCGCTCCAGTATGTGGAGCCGCTTGGACCGTTCCCGGAGGGGCTGTACGAAGGGCTTTATCATCCCCACCATGGCTACGGTGTCACTTGCTTCGACTTCAAGGACTTCTATTAGATTGCCTCTGAAGACGGGGTAGTCTTCGCTGTGCTGCCCGATGTGTCTCTGGCTGAGGGCGTTCAGGGATACCACGCCGATTATGCGTTCGAAGAGGTTCCACGACTCTGTGAGGTCGAGGAGGTCACGCAGCGGTTGCTCTGTAAGGCTGCCGGCTCTGTCCAGGATGTCACAGCAGTCTGGGCTGGTCTCCTGGACCAGACTGTGGCATACGCCTGCATTGCCGTCGCTGAGCTTGACTCCGGTGTAGCCCAATCCGAGGACGATGCTCTCGGCGCGCAACAGGTCTGGGTCTGTCGTCTTCTCGGCGATGGCTCTGGCTTCCCTGAGGATCGTCATGGGGTAATTACCACTTGTGGAGTATTCATGTTTAATCCTCATTGTAATAGGTGGTTAGGCACGGGGTACCAACTTGTGGGGAATTTAATTTCTAGGCTAGGTCAAATCCTTGTTCTTTCAGGAAATCCTTTCCTCGTTTTGTTATCGCCCATGAATCTGTTCCGCCCTTCTTCCTAGCCAAACCGTATCTTCTGAGCCACTTCAATATCTTTGACGCCTCTTCTTTGTATGGACTTTGTAGCTTTTTACGGATAACTGGTTCAAGGACGTGTGCGTGTATAGACTCTGTTACCTCCCATAGCGCCAGCAGTCCCGCTATTACTCCGTTCAGATGCTTGGCTTTGACATCCATTCCTTACTTTTATTTATTTTAAAATGTTAAACAATATATGCTAAGTAAACCAAATATTACTTAGTAAACCTTATAATGTGTCTTAATGCTAAGTACATTAAACATGGTTTTCACCACGCAGCTCAAGCACTTCAAAAAGTCCGGTGCGAGGCTATATATCAAACAGGATCTGCTCAACTCCCCGGATTTCCCCTTTGAGGACGACGAGATACTGAAAGTCGAGATAGTGGACGGAAGGTTAATGCTGTCGAAGCCCGAGTGGTGGGAAGTGCTTGACTGGGACCAGATGCCCCAAGTGTGGAGGACGCTACCCGATGAGATCAAGGCACAGATACGCGCAGCAGGGCTCGCCCCTAACTCAATGGATTAGAGTACTGGGACGCGAGGTAACCAGATAAATGGTCAACCAAGACATAGAAAAGAAAATAGAACTAATCCAAAATATCGCGCAGGAGATCGCTGAGATTCTCAAAGACATCCCAGATGAGCACTTAATCCAGAGTATTCGTGAAACCCGTGAAGAACGGTAAACTATGTAATCGATTCCAACCCTTCGTTGCTCACCCAACGCCCCTTATCTAGCTAGAAATTGTCCTCCGTGTACTCCACGATGGACATGAAGAATGGGTAGCCGTCGCCGTACTCCGGTGGAGCCTTCCGCTTGGTCCACTCCGGCATCAGGTAGCCGTAGTACGCCCGCTCGGGGTGCGGCATCAGCCCTAGTACCGTGCCCTCGGGGTTGCAGATTCCTGCGATGTCGTGGTAGGCGCCGTTGGGGTTCTCGGGCCAGTCAAGCCCGGCGTATGAGCCGTCCGCCCTCACGTACCTCCACACGAGCATGTCCTGGTCGTACAGCCTCTCAAGCAGCTCCTCTCGCCTCTCAGGCGGCAGGATGAACCTTCCCTCTCCGTGGGCAACGGGGCACCTGAGCACGTAGCCGGGCTCCAGCCCCGCCATCATCCCGCACTTGCCGCTGCCGATATACTTCATCCTTATCCACCTGTTCTGGTAGCCTCTAGTGCTGTTCCCGAGCGCCGCCTCAGGGTATATACTCTTGCCCTCCCATCCGGGCAGGTAGCCCATCTCCACGAGCTGCTGGAAACCGTTACAGATGCCGATGACGGGTTTCCCCGCGTCTACGAAAGCCGAAAGCTCCCTCCCGATCCTGTACTCGCACTCCTTTGCCCAGATGGCTCCGCTGCGTACATAGTCGCCGTAGCTGAAGCCCCCTGGAAAGACGAGCACATTGTAGTCCTCTAGGTTCCGCTCCCTGAATATCCTCTGGGTGTGGATCAGTTCCACCTGGACTCCCAGGTCCCTGAAGGCCCTGACTGTCTCGGTGTCGCAGTTGGTGCCCGGGGCGCGCATCAGCAGCACCCTGATCTCCTCGCGCCTCATCGCCTGGCCTCCAGCGGCGTCTTCCACGCCCCAATCAGCTGCCCCAGCCCAAGCTCGAACAGCAGGCTGCCGTCCATCGTCACCGACAGCGCCTCATCCGCCTTCACAGCGCCGACGCAGGCGACAGCCGAGTCCCCCATGACCTCGACGAACCTCGCCGTCGCGACCGGCGGCACCTCCACCAATAGCCGCCCGTTGGACTCGCTGAACAGCAGCACGTCGTCCCTCATCGGCTCAGATACAGGGACCTTTCCGATATCAAGGTCGACGCCGAAGCCTCCTGTGAACGCCATCTCGGCAACCGCCACGGCCAGCCCGCCTTCGCTGCAGTCGTGGCAAGCCCTGACGAGCCCCTCGTCCATCGTCTGAAGCACGCGCTTGTACGCCGCTATGTTCCTCTCCGGGTCCACCCGTGGAACCGAGCCGCCGAGCTCGCCGTGGAGCCGTAGGTACTCGCTTCCCCCTATCTCGGGCTTCGTGACGCCGACAAGGTAGAGGGCGTTCCCCGGCTCCTTGAGCTCCATGCTGACGGCTTTCCTGACGTCCGGCACGATGCCCAGCGAGGTCACCAGCAGCGTGGGCGCCACGGGCCCCAACGGGCTCTCGTTGTAGAGGCTGTCCTTCCCTGACACGAACGGCGCCCCGTACGCCTTGGCTGTGTCGTAGCAGCCGCGGCACGCGTAGACAAGCCCTCCCAGCCTGTCCTCGTACTCGGGGTTTCCCCACGTGAAGTTGTCCAGCAGCGCCCACCGCCTGCCGCCGACGCAGACGCTGTTCCTGACCGCCTCGTCGACGACGC
This sequence comes from Candidatus Bathyarchaeota archaeon, assembly GCA_016934355.1. The sequence goes on from JAFGTA010000079.1 coordinate 9,764, forward strand.
CAGCCGCCATCCAATATGGGTCGATCTTGCCGTACCTGGGGTTCACGCCGCTCGCGACGCTGACGCCTCTCCACGAGTCGTCCAGCGGCTTCAGCACCGAGGCGTCGCTGGGCCCTGCGTTCCAGCCTTGGAGTGGTTTGATCACCGTCTGCCCCTTGACCTCCTGGTCGTAGCGCCTGACTACCTTCTCCTTGCTGCATATTGCGTAAGAAGCCAGCAGCCTCAGCAATACGCCGCCGAGGTCCACGGGCTCCGGCACCTCAGGGTCAGAGAGGATGGGCGGAGCCCACTTGGTCTTCCTGTGCAGCCGCGGCGGGTTGAACAGGTTCTCCAGCACGATGTTCCCGATCTCGACGCCATTGTATTTGAGCCTCGCTATCCCCGAGTCGTCGTAAGTTCCGAGTACGGTGGTCTCCACCTGCTCGTCTGAGAAAATCTGGATGACTTGGTCGAGGTTCTCGGGTGGGACCGCGAGTAGCATCCGCTCCTGGCTCTCGCTTATCCATATCTCCCACGGCGCCATCCCCTCCGCCTTCAACGGTATCCTGTCGATGTGCACCTCGACGCCGAGCCCGTACCTGTCCGCGGTCTCGCAGACCCCGCAGCTCAGCCCTCCGCCGCCGATGTCCGTGATTCCCGAGCCCAGCCGCCTGTCGCTGATCTGCTTCACAGCGCGCTTGATCTTCTCTTCCTCGATGGGGTTCGCGATCTGGACGGCGGGGCGGCTCACCTCCTCCGAGTCCTCGGTGAGCTCAGCCGACGCGAACGTGACTCCGTGGATTCCGTCTCTCCCGGTTCTACCGCCGGCGAGGACGGCGTAGTCGCCTGGCTTCACGTCGCGTATGTACTGGTCTTTGGGGAGTACCCCGATGCAGCCGCAGTATACCACCACGTTGCCCGTGTAGTCGTCGTCGAACACGGTGGCGCCGTTCACCGTGGGGATGCCAATGCTGTTGCCGTAGCTTCCGATGCCGTCCACGACGCCCCTGAACAGGTAGAGAGGGTGCTTCACCCCCTCGGGCAGCCCCTCGTAGCCGCGATCCAGCGGCCCGAAGCACAGGACATCGGTGTTCGCTATGGGGTCGGCCCAGACGCCGAGTATGTCCCTGATGACGCCGCCGAGTCCAGTGGCTGCGCCGCCGAAGGGCTCTATTGCAGAGGGGTGGTTATGGGTCTCCACCTTGACCGCTACCCCGATGTTGTCGGTGAGGTCCACTATCCCGGCGTTGTCCTCGAAGACGCTGAAGCACCACCCAGGCTTCAGCTCGTCTATGAGGCTTCTGAAGTAGGTCTTCAGCAGCCCGTCCACCCTTCCCGTTGGGGTGTCTATTATCCCGGCGAAGGTCTTGTGGCTGCAGTGCTCGGACATGGTCTGGTCGAATGTCTGGAGCTCGATGTCCGTCGCACGCCGCTCCCTGAGCACGTAGTGGTCGGCGATGTACCTGAGCTCGGCCAGCGACAGTCCCAGCCCCAAGGTGCCCGCTATCTCTCTGAGCTCCTCGTCCGAGGCGTTGAGCAGGTCTATGTGGTGGTGCTCGAACGGAGCGTCTGCGACGGTGACTCTGCTCATCTCAACTCACTTAGCTCGAACCTGTAGTCGTCCTTCGTAGGGTTCGTCAGAAGCCTGCGGCACATCTCATCCATCGCCGCCTCGGCTGAGGCTCTGTCCTTCGCCTCGAACGTGACCTCGTACGCCTTGCTCGCCCTGACCATCCCCACAGCGTAGCCGAGGCCCCTGAGCGCCTCTGCGGTGGCGTCCCCCTCCGGGTCGCTGTACCCCGATTTGAGGGAGACATATACAAACGCTTTGAACTTCACTTTTATCAGCCTACGTCAGCCTGGGGATCGTGCTGGACGGCCCAGACCACCTGATTTAATAAAAGTGTAAATATAATAAGCTTTTTCCCCGCTGATTTAGCATGAAAAACATCATGTTTAGGTGATTGGTTAAACAATAAAGGAAAAACGGGTTGGGGCAAACGCCCCTTGCTCGTTCTAACCGCCGCTAAGTAGTATGGCGACGATTAGCCCGTAGATAGCGAGGCCCTCACCGAGAGCGACGAACAGGAGCGACCAGATACTGAGTTCCGGTCTCTCCGTAAGCATCTCAGCTCCCGCCTTCGCAGCTACCATGATACAGAGGGCTGAAGCGAATGCCGCCCCGATCATCGTAAGCGCTGCGGTGAGAACTGGCCAAGCAGCTTCAGGAATCATATCACCTTCACCTCCTCCAAACATGATAACCAACGAGAAGAACAAGTTAATAACCAGCGTAAAGGCGCTAAACACCTTGAGGGAGATACCCCATATCGGTGTCGGCTTGCCCTCTAGCTCCGCCGATGAGTTGATCACCGTGCTCTGGACCATTGTCCAGGCGGCGGCGACGATGCTCACGACGACGAGGACCAGCTGTGGCGTGAGTGCCTCCAACATTAGCGCCCCCCCTGTCTGTGTAGGACTGTGGAGCAAGTCGAGTTCAAGATGTTTTCCTCTCCTTTCTTTCTTATCGGTGTCCTGTGTGCATATATATCTTTTCCACGAGAAGAAAAGGACCGAAAAGTGGGGATAGGAGCTCAGCTCTTGTTGATGCGGAAGGGCTTGAACGGCACCCCACTGCCGTGATAGAACTTGCCCATGAACTCGTAGTAGAGTAGCCTCAGCGACTGGACGCTGCTTGACACGAACTCGAAGCTCAACGCGATGACGTTCATGATCAATAGTCCCAGAATGCCACTGCCAATGGCTTGGCCCAGGGCCTCACCTGCACCGGCGAGGCTCGCGTGGGCTAGCGCGAAGGCTGCGATACGTAGGAAGCTGAACATGTTTGCGAGCCCCTCAACGAAGGTCATCAGTAGACCTCCAAGCCCCTCGCCCAAAGACTCTACGCTTACGCCGTGCCCGTGTTGGACCGAGTGAAGCACCGGCTCCATGAAGGAAAGCGCCATGCCGGCGAGCATCAGCATGAACGGCCAGTTACCCACCATCATCATGATGTCGAGTCCCTCTGTGAACAGGGCGCCGGCTGAGAGGTAGAGCCCCGTCACATAGAGCCCCATCCCGAAGCCGTGCTCCCCGATCATGCCCACGTAGTTGCCCTCCTTGAAGGCGTTGAACGCCCCCAGCAGCGACCCTAGGACGATCTCGATGGCACCCACCATGAATATGAGGTTCATGAGTTCGCCCATCTGGTGCACCGGGTTAGGCATTATCGGGTAATTGAACGGCAATGATATGTGGGCCCCGTGCAGCCAGTGAGTTATGCCGTGCTCGATCAGGAAGAACGAGTCGTACATGAACCCGAATAATATCGCGGCTATTCCCATCGGGATGAACAGGTTGGTGAGGTACTTCATCATACCCTTCTCGAACCTGCTGCGGAGCGCGAGGCCGATCGCCAGATATATGAGCCCCTGCCCGATGTCGCCGAACATCAGCCCGAACTGGAAGCAGAATACAAGCACAGAGATGTAGCCTGGGTTTAGCTCCTCGGCGCTGGGCCAGCCCCTGAGCCTGGTAAGAATCCAAGTCGGCCCGAGGAAGCTTGGCATCTCAAGCGCCGGCGTAGGCGCGTGCTTGTCATCGTGGCCCAGATCACTAACCTCCACGAACAGCGTCTCGCCGATGCTCTTCTCGACGTCCCTGATGGCCGTCTGCATGACCGGTATCTGGCTCTCAGGCGTATAGCCCTGAAGAACACTGATCACCTTGCCCCGGAGCACAGGTGCGTTCTTCCTTGAGAACGTTCGTAGAAGGTTGACGTAGAACGCTACGACGCCCAGGGACTCCGCCTGCTCCTCCTTGAACTTGGCGATCTCCTGCCTGTGGCTCTCCTCGTTCTCCTTGATCTTGCCGTCGTACTCCTCCTTGAGGGCAGCCACGTTTGCCTCGTACTCGCCCTCAAGTTCCTCTAACCGGGTCCAAACCTTTTTCTCCTCTGGGTTTTCGTCCTCGACCGCCTTCTTGCTCTTCTCCATCTCGGCGATCTGGGCCCGGTACTTCTCGATGGCCTCTTTCCTCTTGCTGGGGTCCAGCACAAGGAGGAGGTCCCCAGACTCAAGCACGTCGAATATGTCCTTTATATCGTAGATGAGGAAAAGCGCATCGACCCACTTCCGGCTCTCCTCCGAGCCGAACACGAAGATGAAGCTCTCCTCTTCGCTGATCTTGGCCGTGCGGTGGTAGGTCTCCGGGTACCGCTTCAAGTACTCGACCATCTTGGGGATGAACTCGGTCTTGGCTACGCCGACGGCGAAGCAGTTCTTCAGCTCCTCGGGCTCCAGCGCCTGGACTGACTCCAGCCTCGCCTTCAGCGCGACCCGCTGGTCCCTGTACTTAACCTTCTCCTCGTCGATGGTCTCAAGCTGCTTCGCGAGCTCAGCCTTGGCGTCTTCCAGGTTCGCCTTCTCGAGGGCCAGCTTCTTCTGCAGCTCCTCCACGACCCTGTTGTTCCGGACGTGGACGTCCTCCTCACTCGCCTCGATCTTGTCTATGAAGACCGACGCGTCCTTGATGATGGACTCGACTTTACCTACGGGGTCGAGCGAAAACGACCTAAGCTCATCCACGCTTGGGGTAACCCGCTCCACCTTCATCTCGCCGAGAGGCTCGACGAACCGGGCCTGGATCCTCTGGTAAAGCTCCCTGTAATCCACCTGCTCCTCCGGGGCCCCCCTCAGCCCCTCGTACTCGGCGCCCGTCACAGGGGTCAGCTGCGTCACCTGAGCCCTGCCAAGAGACTCGAGTACTAAACCCTCGTACTCGGGGGGAGTGATGATGGTGACCTTCTTCATCAAAGTGATTCACCTTAATGCTGCTCTATTTGATAAAAAGGTTTCCGGGGAACACCAATTTATCACTTACCCCACGAAAAAGGGTGTAGAGCAGCCTGTTCTAGCTATTTTTTCCGCAGCAGCGAGCTGAACTGAGTCAGCGATGACACGGTGACTGCATTAATCATGTCCGCTTCAGAGATAATACCGACCAACGCGTCTCCGTCACTAACTAGGAGCCTCCGCACCTTCCTTTGCTTCAGCACCCTCATAGCTTCAAGGATGGGTGTATCCTTCTTTATTGAGATCAAAGGGCTCGACATGATGTCCTCGACGGGGCACTCCCGTGGGTCGCGGCACTCCACTATGACCCTTGCGAGGAGATCACTCTTCGTGACGATCCCAGCCGGCTTGCCGTCCTTCGTGATTATGATGCTGCCTATGTTCTTTTCCAGCATACGCTCCGCCGCCTCCTTGACGGAGCCTGTGCTCTCGATTGTAACCAGCTTGCTCATGATGTCGGAGACTACGGACGGGAACCTCTCCATCTCAGCTCACCTATTCCTTCGGGAACCTCGCGCTGATTAGCGTCGTGGTTGCCTCGACGCCCTCGATGGTCCTGAGCCTGTGGAACACGAAGTCGTCTAGGTCCTCTAGGTTGTCAACTTTTACCTTGACGATGAGGTCGTACTCGCCATAGGTCGTGATGACCTCCTGGACTTCGGGCAGCTCTTTTATCTTGTGATAGATCTGGACGTCCATGGCCGGCTGGACCCTCGCCAAAGTGTAGCTTATAACCAACTCTGCTTCCCTCAGATAAACAAGAAAATATGTAGTATAGAAAAGTTGGGTTTACAGGTTCCTTACGGCTACCGTGAGTTCCTTCAGTCCAAGGTTGTCCATGACCTTAGCGGTGGCCGTTGCATCCACCTGTACAGACGCCTTCACTAGTGCCTCGATGCCCGTCGGGGAGGCGAGCATGTCCTGCCTCCAGAGGTAGATGATCTTCTTGGTCATCTCGGCTGAGACGGCGTCGCGGTCCTTTGAGTCGAGGATTATCGACACCAGCTTGTCTGAAAGGGTCTTGTATAGGCTCACAGGGACTTTCTCGATTGCTTCCATGTTTTGCACGTTAGTATTTACTATGCTTACTAGATTTATCCTCATCCATTAAGAAAAATATGGAATAACTAAAAATACTTAGGGTTTCTTCAACCTGGGCTGCTTTTTTCTATTGTTTCTTTAAAGAAATTATTTACCCTTTTCCTATTTATGTTAAATAAGTTATTAATAACGTCATATCTTTACATACACATGTGATATTCGGTACATGCCGGAAAACTCTTTAAAATCATTATATAAAACATAAAAAAAACTGTGGAAAACAGCAATCACATTGAAGAACCTAAAAATATTTTTACTAGTAGCCCTATATAACTACAACGATGTCTCTGGATATCCTCGACATGAAGATAATAAAATGCCTCACAGACGACGGACGATGCACCTACAAGAAGATCGCAGAAGAATCGGGTGTTAGTGAGGCAACCGTCAAGAACCGGATAGACAAGCTCCAGGAAGAGGGCATAATCAAGAAGTTCACGATCATAATGGACTACCACAAGCTCGGCAGAGCCATCAAGGCGTTCATAGGCCTCAAGGTGCAGCCCGCCAAGCTCTCTTCGATCGTCGCGGACATCGAGAAGAACCCTGATGTCCACGTGCTTTACAGGACGAGTGGCGACGTAGACCTATTGATCGAGGTCATCTTCGAGCAGATGGAGGACCTGAACGCCTTCCTAGAGAAGGAGCTAGCTCTTGACGGGATACTCGGGACGGTTGTGACGATAGTCATCGGGCCCTACAAGAGATGCCCGTGGACGGGGCTCTAGAGCCACGCCTCGCCCTTGGACTGGGTGACTCTGAAGACTATCAGGTCCTTTATGTTTGTGTGGTGCTCCTCGAGGCTCACCTTGAACATCGTCTCAAGGTAGCCCCTAAGGTACGGTGAAGGCACCGCGCTGTTTTCGACCTTGATCTCGTCCTCGACCTTCTCGAAGTTACCCCAACCCATGTTCTGGAGCTCGTTGAGCACCAGCGGCCAGTTGCCCTTACGCGTCAGGTTGATGTCTCTGAACTCGGGCCTGAGTACCTTCCTCTTCAGCGCAGTCATGCTGCCCGCCCTGTAGGTCTCGAACTCGGTGAGGCTCTCGAACAGGTCCAGCAGCATGCCCCGGTCCATGATTATCACCCTGTTCTCGCCGATACGGTATACGTCGGGGAGCCAGTCATGCATGCTGAGCTTCCTGAAAAGGAGAAGCGCCTTTTGGAGCGCCTCGTTCTTGTTCTTTATGTAGCGGGTCCGCTCCAAGAACTCAAGGTAGTTGTACAGGTCGTCATCTATCTCTACCTTGAACTCCGGCATTACTCCTCCTCCGTACTTGTCGCACCACTATTAATTTTCTCCGAGACCACCTTCGCCTTCCTCTGCTTTGCGAGGCTTTCCATCCTCTTGACGAAAAAGAAGACCGTCACCCCGTACTGGATCATCAAGAAGAAGATTACGGCAAGAGCTACCACCATGTTGTCCGGCTTCTTATAATAGATGAGGCCCATCGCGATGATCATCCCGAGGTACGGCATGCTCAGTAACGCGTAGATGAACGTCTTGTTCGCGTCCAGAATCTCCACGACGCTGGGCTTCTCCTCGGCCAAAACGATCTCACCTAGAAAGAAAAGGTAGGTGAAAAAGGTTATTATCTCTTTACCAGCTTCGCCTCGAGAGGTTTGACGTTGATGATGACCCTGCGTTCAACTGTCTCGCCGCGAGGGAACCAGAACCTGTCCTTCTGCGCAGGGTGCCAGTAGAGCCACCACCACTCCCACTTCTGGGAGACTACGCGTGGGTCCTCGAAAGACGCTTCACCCGTTATCTCGTAGTACTCTCCCTTTTCCCCCGCGGGGAAGGTTATCTTCATAGCCGGGTTCTTCTTGATGTCCTCGACCTTCCTGGTCCCCTTCTCCGTGGGGAACCACATGGTCTCGTAGGGGCTCTCGTTGAAGTTGGTCATCTGCCTGCTTCTCTCCTTCCCACCGTCATAGGTGGACAGGAAAACGACCTTGGCCCTACTGAAGGCCTCCTCTAACCCTTCTAGCTTCTTCATGACAAGCGCTCCATGGAATACAGGATAGAAGAGCCTCCACCGTAAATAAAGTTGAGGGGTTACTCGGCTACCGAGCTGATCTCCTGCTCCACAGGCTCAGGCTCCGTCCTCAGGGTGGCCTCAAGCCCCCTGAGCCTGTTACGGAGAGTCACCTCGGTGGTTCCAGCCGCCGCCGCGACCTCCTTCTGGATGCGTTTATCGTCGTTGTCGATACACGCCATGTAGAGCGCCGCCGCCGCCAGTCCCCGCGGGTCCTTCCCTGAGAGGCCCTGAAGCTCCTTCGCCTTCCTGAGTATCTCGATGGCTTGCTGCTCCGTGTCCCGCCTGAGGTTCAGCTTGGACGCGATGCTGGGGATGAACTTCATGGGGTCGTCCAAAGGCATCTTCAGCTTCATCTCCCTGATGAGAAGTCTGTAGGTACGCGCCACCTCGCTGTGCTCCCGCGTCGATACCGTGCTTATCGCCTTCAGAGGCCGGGGCACCTTATCCTGTCTGCACGCCGCGTATATGCTGGCGGCGACGAAGGCGTCAATGCTGCGGCCCCTGATGAGGTCCATCTTCAGCGCCTTCCTGTAGATGAGGGCCGACTGCTCCTTGACGCTCTGCGGCAGGTGTAGCGCCGTCGCCATCCTGTCAAGCTCCGCCATGGCGATGCTGAGGTTCCGCCTCCACGTCTCGTCGAACTTGCTACGGTTATCATACCTGCGAAGCCTGTCCATCTTGATTCTGGTCTCGTCCTTGAGCCTGTTCCCCTGGGCGTCTCTGCTTCCGTTGAAAACTGTGGACAATCCTTTGTCGTAGAGGGTGTAGCTCATGCCCAGCCCTGTTCGTGTCCTGCTGTCTTTCTCTGCCATGGTGAAGGCGCGCCACTCGGGGCCTCTGTCGATGAGCTCCTCCTCCACTACGAGGCCGCACTTGGAGCAAACCATCTCGCCGTTCTCGTGGTCGCTGATCAGGCTCGTGCTCCCGCATCTCGGGCATGCGCTAATGACTGTCTCTTCTTTCAATTCGGAAAACCCGCGTGGTTTTAGCTACTTAGAAGGGTAATATGGATATTTTACCCATACGTAAATTATATATAGGCGGCACTTATATAAGCGTTTCGAGAGTAGCTCGATGCCCAAGCCCAAGGGGACCTGCGGAGCCACCAAGATGAAGATTCTGGCGGTGATATTCAGCGACCGCGAGAGCGGCAGCGAGTCCTACGGGTACCAGATATGGCAGCAGCTGAAGTCCAGCTTCTACGTCTACATGAACGACAGCGACATCCGCAACGTCTACCACCACCTCAACGACCTCTGCGCTATAGGTTATATCAGGAAGAGCCGTGAGGACGAGGAGTGCCCCAAGTGCTACTACGAGATCACCGCAATGGGCCAAAGTCTACGGCACCGCTACCAGAAGTTCATCGACATCATAAGCCAGAGCTAAGTCTCCAGCCTCACCCGAAGAGTAAGCTTATCACCGACCCTGACAGTCGCGTCACCCGGCACTGAGATGCAGGTAGACTCGCCCTGCAGCCTCAGGACGAGCTCCTTGGTCTCGCCCATCTCTCTCACCTTGATGACCGTCCCTTGTACACGTGCCCCCAGATCAGTAGATCCAGAGACCTCCTCAAGCATCATCCTGAACCTCTCGAACTCATCGACGTACTGGCTGCCCAGCTCGGTTATCTCGGTGCTGCCGCCGCCGTGCCTGCCGCCCTTGCTCGCCGATATCAGGGGCTCCCCCAGTTTCTCCTCCGCCTTCTTCAGGAGGCCCCACGCGAACCTGTAGCTCATGCCGAGGGAGGCGGCGGCCTCCTTCAGGGTTCCCTTCTCCTGTATCTTTCTTAGGAGGCTGTAGACGCCGGGGCCGAAGACATAGCCCTCGTCGGTCTCCAGCCACAGCTTGAAGGCGGGTCTGGGTCTTTGCACCTTGATCATGGCTTAGTTGGGGTTTTCCGTTGATAACGTTTAGGCTGTGGCCCCGATGTTGTCCGCCGACTCTACATACATTCTCTTAATAGCCCGCTAAAGGGAAAAATCTCCAAACCTAGGGAATTGGTGTTGGTACTATAATGAAGACCATGTATAAGTCGAGACGAGCCATGACCGGCTTAGAGACCGCGATCATTCTCGTCGCATTCGTCATAACGGCGGCGGCTTTCGCCTTTGTAATCCTCAACATGGGCTTCCTGACCGCCGAGAAGACCCAGTCTGTGATATCCTCGGGTATGAGCGAGGCCGCGAGTTCCATGCTCATGGACAGCGGCCTTGTTGCCTACTTCGCAAACACGTCCAGCGGCCCGGTTCAGCAGGGTGACATCTGCCTCACGAAGGTGGTGTTCTACATCAAGCTGAGCCAGGGGCACGAGCCAATAGACTGTGATGACAGCAGGCTCGTCGCCACGTTCACGAACGACAGGACCCACGGAGAGATCTACAACAGTAACGGCACAGTCATGACAATCACGAAGGCAAACGGTGACAGCGATACACTCCTAGAGGTCGGTGAGAAGTTCAAGGTCGAGGTTGACTTTTCCGAGCTGCCCCTGACAGCCGTCGACCCTAACCCGGGTAGCTACCCCCTCCTGTACACTCATCCTTATGAGAACTTCAGGATAGAGCTGCGGCCCAGCCAGGGAGCAGTCATGACCATCGAGCGGCAGATACCTGCCGTGTATTCGCAAGTGATGACCATAGACTAGGGCACACAACTTACCCCCTTCTTAATACCCCTTTTATAGAGTAGGCTTCTCTAATTGATGCCATGCTGAACAGAGACGCCTGCCTCGGAATCAGGGTACTGGACATGAGCCGTGTTCTCGCCGGCCCCTTCTGCGGGATGCTGCTCGCCGACATGGGAGCTGAGGTCATCAAGCTGGAGGTCCCGGTGAGAGGCGACGACTCCAGGGAGTTCCCGCCCTTCATCGACAGCGAGAGCATGTACTACGTCAACCTGAACCGCGGCAAGCGCAGCATCACTCTGAACCTCAAGACAGGGGAGGGCAAGCGGCTGTTCAAGGAGCTTGTGCGGGGCTGCGACGTGCTCATCGAGAACTTCAGGCCGGGCACAATGAAGCGGCTGGGCATCGACTACCCCGTGCTCAGGGAGGTAAACCCGCGTCTCGTCTACGCCGCCATATCCGGGTTCGGCCAGTACGGACCCTACAGGGAGAGGCCCGGCTACGACATCATAGGTCAGGCCATGGGCGGGCTCCTCAGCATAACGGGGTGGCCCGACTCGCCTCCCACCCGCTCCGGGACGGCGATAGGCGACATCCTGAGCAGCCTCTTCTGCTGCGTCGGCATCCTCGCAGCCCTCAACGTGAGGGAGGCAACGGGCGCCGGCCAGATGGTGGACGTGTCCCTGGTGGACAGCGTCTTCGCGGCCCTCGAGAACATCCCCCAGAGGTACTACGTGGACGGCCACGTGCCCGGGCGGATAGGGAACAGGTACGAGTTCATCTACCCCTACGACACGTTCATGTCCAAGGACGGCTGGGTGGTAATCGGCATCGCCAACGACGCCATATGGAGCCGCTTCATCGAGGCGACAGGCCTCAAGGCGCTCGGAGAGGACGAAAGATTTAGCACAAACACGCTGCGGGTGGAGAACCACGAAGACCTGAAGGCCCTCGTGGGCGAATGGACGCTTCGTCACGTCAAGGAAGAGATCGTGGAGCTACTTAACCTCCACCGCGTGCCGTCGTGCCCCATCTACGACGTCAGAGAGGCGTCCGAGGACCCGCATATAGGAGGAGCCCGAGGCATGGTGGTGGACATGGAGCAGCCGGGCATAGGCACGGTGAAGGTTCAGGGGAACCCGGTTAAGATGTCTGAGACTAGGCCGGCGCCGAGGGGCCCCGCCCCTGCGCTTGGAGGCGACACCCTGGAAGTTCTCCGAGACCTTTTAGGGGTCAGCGGTGAAGAGTTTAAGAAGTTAAGAGAGTCCGGTGTCGTCTAGTGTACCACTCAGCCAGCCCTGAGAAGATGGGGCGGATGGACCGCGTCAGGGAGGAGGCTTCCGCCTGCACGCGCTGCCCCCTCTGGGAGAACAGGGCCAACGCCGTCGTCGGGTCGGGGAACCTCGACTCGCCCCTAGTGCTGGTGGGTGAGGCCCCTGGTAGGAAGGAGGACGAATCCGGGCTCCCATTCGTGGGGTCCGCCGGGAAGCTGCTGGACAGGCTCCTCGGAGAAGCCGGCCTCACACGGGAGGACGTGTTCATCACCAACATCGTGAAGTGCAGGCCACCGAAAAATCGCCGCCCCAAGAAGGGTGAGGTGGACGCCTGCGAGCGGTTCATCGCGGAGCAGCTTGACATCATCAGACCCAGGGTGGTCGCGCCGATGGGGAACAGCTCGATCAATTACTTCTTCGAGAAGCACGGGCTGGGGAAAGCGGTGGTCGGGGACGTCCACGGCGTGGAGCACGAGATAGAAGCCGGGTGGGGAGTGTTTAAGCTTGTGCCGCTGTACCACCCCGCAGCCGCCATCTATACCAGGCGGCTCGTCGAGGAGCTCGAACGAGACATGAAGAGGCTAGCCGGACTCTAGTGCCTTTAACGCCCTGAGCCTCTTCACCATGTTCGGGTGGGTGCTGAACAGCTCGAAGAAGCTCTCGAACCTAGACACGGGTCTCGCGGCTATCTGGTCCATGAGCCTGGAGTCGCCGGCGAACCCGGTCTCGTACATCTCGTTGAGGTCGCTGCTGGCCCTGTCGGGGTCTGAGATGAACAGCGCCTTGAAGCTCCCAGAGCCGACTTGCCTCGGGGCGAGCATCTGGGTGCGGTAGGTTGCCTGGCTTATCCTCGCTAGAGCCTCTCCCATCTTGTGTGCGCCTCCCGGCGTGAGGCCGGCGCTGTGCATGTCCGCATAGTACTCCCGCGTCCTGCTGAGGCTCAGGTTTGCTAGGCTTAGCACGAAGTAGACGAGGAGGCTCGCCGCGCCCACGAGGCCAAAGCTGCCCTTGTTCCTGTCGCGGCTGAATATCGTGGACCGGGCGATGATATAGAATAGGCTGGGCAGGAAGCTGGCCATCATCATCAGGTGCATGTCCCTGTGCTTGATGTGGCCCAGC
>JAFGTA010000080.1 GCA_016934355.1 Candidatus Bathyarchaeota archaeon
ATGTCATACTGGTCTCTGTCGGTGTAGAGGATTATCCCCGCCTCGGGGCTGGGCGCCTGGTTGAGGTTGAACGAGTTGATGTACAGGCTCCTGCCGCTGAGGAGGTGAACCGAGTACTTGATCTTGGTCGCGTCCCCGAAGGTCACGGGCACGTCGAAGGTCAGCGTCTCAGCGCCATATGCGCCGAGGCTGAAAACCTGTTCCTCGGAGTGCTCGCCGAACTCGACGCTGCCTATCAGGTCGAGGGTTAGGCCGTTAAGGTTCGTCACAGTCATCGAAAGTACGGCTGTGTCGCCTTCGTTGTACAGCGGCTCGTCTAGGCTCGCCTCCACCTCTACCTCGACGCCCTGGACGGGTATCTCGAAGAAGCTCTCCTCGCCGTTGAAGGTGTAGACACACCTCACCGTCCGGGAGTCCATGTCGTCCGGGAAGTCCCACTCGAAGCTGAGCGTCTCGGTGTCCCCGGGCTGCAGGAAGTAGTCTATGTGGTCAGAGTAGACGCCCTCCACTGAGAGCTCGACGGTGGCCTGTCCCATCTGGTCGCCTGAGTTGGTCACGTCGAAGCTGATCATGGTATGCTCGCCGACGGTGAACGTTGATGGGGCGTCAACTGAGACTAGGGAGACGTCGGGGCCGTTCACCGTGGCTGTGACGGTCTCCTCGTGTATCGGTAACCCGTCTTTAAGCACTTGGACAGTGAACACGTGGTCTCCGGGCGCTAGGAGGCTCAAAGGCATCTCGTAGATGAAGTCAAGCTGCGCACCGACGTCGACGACTGCCTCGGTCTCCTCTAGGTGGATGTCACTGGTCACACGCACCGCGCCTTCGAACTGGTTTGCCCCCACGTTCTCCACCGAGTAAGGTATCTTCACCTTGGAGTCCTCTATGTAGGGCTGCGTGACGTGCAGCTCCACCTGATCCAGCTCAACGACCTCAAGCGGGTGTGACCCTGAGCCGTAGACCGACGAGTAGCTGAACGCGTACAGTCCGCTGGTCAGCTGCAGGTTGATCTCCCCTGCCGCGGTCTGGCCTACGGCTAGGAATAGCTCGACGTCCTCTACGGGTGAGCCGTCCAGCTCCGTTGACAACGTGAACTCGACGTCGAGGAGCCCGGTGTTGATCACCTCGTAGGGTATTGTTACGACGCCCGCCAGATACACGGCTTCGGGGGTGAAAGCCACCGAGGCGTCCGCCCCGAACTGGACGGAGACCGTCTCGGAGTAGACGACGTCCCCGGTCACCGTGACGTCGATGTCGGTGTCCTCCGTCACCTGCGCGGATAGGGTGATTAACTCTCTCTCCCCTGGTGCAAGTGACACCGGGGTCGACCCGTCGACCACCAGCGACAGGGGCACGCCGCCCGTGTTGTTCAGGTAGACGTGTATGTCGAAGGGCTCCCAGCCCACCACCGATGCGGCGACGACCCTGACGTCAAGTGACGGGTCGACGACCTCGTACTCGCCCTCGTATGATACGGTTGTGCCGCCGTGGCTGAGTGAGACTGTGAACCCGTGGGTCCCCAGGGAGCCCGACGGGAAGCCCGCCGTGAACTCCGTGTACCCGCCTGCGGCTACGTCGAGGCTGGCCGAGTAGACCTGTGAGCCGCCTTCCAGTATGGTTACGGTCGCCCCCGTCATGTCTATGGTGCCGTCGTTGACCACCCGCCCGTTCACCGTGACCGGGTCGCCGTTCTTGACTATGCTCTCTGCGAGCGTGTACTCTAGGTGGGCGTCGCCGTCAACCACGTAGAAGGGGTACTCGCCTTCGCCGAGTAGGTACCCTTCCTGTGTGGTGAGTGTGCCTGACAGCGTGAATCTCCCGGCGTGGCCGATTATCCCAACGTCTCCGGTGTATGTCTGGGTCTCGCCTGCGGCCTGGGTGACTGTGACATCGGTCTCCCAGTGGTAGTCCGTTGAGCCGCCTCCCGCGGCCTGGGTCATGACGTCCACTCCGTAGCTTGCTCCGATCCAGACCTCGTCGTCTCTGAACGAGAGGTGTCTCGGGTGGTATGTTCTGATGCCGCTGTTCGTCATGTCGTAGAGAGTCCACGTGCCGCCGCTGTACTTGATGGCCCCGAATCCTCTGGACACCCTGCCGGTACACAGCCATACGTCACCGTTGTCCGCGATGGACACCCTGTTTATATTCTGTCCGATTACCTGGTCGCCGCCTGTGTCGGTGGGGAACTCGGTATCGGGTATCTGCGACCAGTCTGAGCCATCATAAACGTCAAGCCCGTACCTGTTGGCTACCCAGACACTCGTGTCCGGGGCTATGTCGAGGTCGTATATGTCGTTGTCCGAGAGGCCCTCCGTGGTTGTGAAGCTCTCCCAGTTGGTTCCGTCGAAAGTATTAACGCCGCCAAGGGAGGCTATCCATAGCTTCCCGGTGGCGTCTAGCTTTATCCTTCTGACCTGGTCTGACAGCAGTTCGCTGTTAGACGTATCGTAATGGGTCCAATCGGCGCCGTCGAACCTGTAGAGACCCCTGTTAGTTGAGCCGAACCACGTCGAGCCGAAGGGGTCTGGAGCTATCGTCCATAGGGCGCTGAGGTCTTCGCCCGTGTTACCTAAGTTATACTGGGTCCAGTCGGTTCCGTCGTAGTAGCCTACTCCTGCGTGGTCTCCCACCCAGAGGCCGCCGACGCTGTCGAACGCCGTGTCCCAGACGATGTTGCTCTGTAACCCGCTGTTAGCCGTGTAGTAATGGGTCCACGTTGCGCCGTCGAGCCAGCTCATCCCCGACTGGGTGCCTACCACGACGTCGTCGCTCGGCCCCATCTCGATGTCCTGTATGGTGTTGCCGATGATGCTGGGGATGTAGCGGGGCCACGTGGACCCGTCGAAGTACGATACACCGTTTCCGCTGTCGTAAACTATCCACAGCCTGTCTGTGTCGTCGACCTCCATTGCGTTGAATTCCCAGTCCTCTATCTCACTGTTGCTGGGCGTGTACCCGGTCCAAGATGCTCCATCCCACATACTCATTCCATCGTAGGTGGCTGCCCAGACGTTGTCGCTGCCATCGATCGCCAAGGATAAGACCCTGTTATCCAGCAACCCCTGAGTGGTGGTATACCTCGTCCAATCACTTCCATCGTAGACATTGAGCCCGGACTTGGTGCCTATCCATGCGTTGCCTTGGCTGTCAAAGTCGATGCAGTACACCTCGTTACTGGCTAGACCGTCTAAGGTAGTGTAGCCTGTCCAGTCTGTGCCGTCGAACACAGCGACCCCGTACTCGTCTTCATCATTCCCGGCGACCCACACGTTGTCGTCGTCATCGACCGAGACAACAGCAACGTAGTCGTCTGGTATGTCACTTGTAGACGTGTCGTAGAGGGTCCACGTGGTTCCGTCGAACTTGTTTAACCCGTACCTTGTGCCAACCCAGAGGTTGCCCAAGGAGTCTGAGTCAATGTCGTAAACGACGCCTGATACGAGGCCACCCGGGGATACTGTGTACTCGTTCCACTGAGCGCCGTCCCAGTAGCTAATACTATCCGAGGAATAGTAGTCTGACCCGGCCCAGATCGTGCCCGAGTCGTCCATGTGTATGACGCTAACCCGCGTCGGCAGACCGGTAGTGTGCGAAACAGAGTCGTCTCCGTCGAACCATAGTATACCGTTGCCTGTGCCCGCCATCAAGTCTCCGTCCCCGTCGAACCCGAGGGAGTAAATCCCTGAAACGAACGGGTAAGTGTAGGCGCGCCAAGTCTCGGGTCCGCCTGTCTCGATTCTGCCGTTGACCTCCATGTGGAGGACGGCGTCGCTGAGTGGGTCGTCCCCATTCACCACCGTCGCCCACGCCTCCACGTCCTCGGACGTGAGGTACGTCTCCTCATCTGTCTCTAGCCCGAGCGTCACCTCGACGCCGCTCACCTGGATGGTCTCACGGAAGGTCGTCTTCCTCCCTGTGACCGTGTCCTCTACGAACACCGTGAGCAGGTACGGGCCGGAGGCGAGTGAAGAAGGCAACGTGAGGCTGATCTGCTTCACCTCGGCCACCGCCAGAGCATCACCAATGGCCTCGTCGATCACGGCGACTCCGCCGCTGGTCTTTAGGCGGGCGTTGCCGCTGAAGCTCGTGGCCGCGCCTCCGACGTTCTCTATGTTCACGTCGAACGGTGCCCCCGCCTCAGCGAGAAGAGTGTCAAGCGTTAAGCTCAGCCTGGGGGCAGGTACGTTGAAGCTGAAGCTCCTCGTGTCAGAGGTTTCGCCTACGGTGGTCGTAAGGTCTACCATGTACTCGCCCTCCGCTAGACCGGGGGGCACCTGCACTCCCTGCAGGAGTATGGTCTCCTGGTCTCCGGGGCTCAGGCTGAAGGATCTTGTCTCGTCTAGGCTGAGCTCAGTCGAGTCCACGTCTATCTGGACGTCAAACACTACGTTGCCGTGGTTCAGGACCTCAACGGTGATGTCCATGGTTTCGCCGGCCCTGTAGCTCGGCTTGTCGAATGACAGAGTGGATACGAGCTCGGCTGAGAACGGTATCGATCCCTTGATCTTCTTGTCCCGGTACCTCATATCGTATCTCAGTTGGAACTCTCCCGCCTCCAAGTCCCCGATGGGCAGGATCGTCGACACGGTCTGCGTGCCACCCACCGGGATGGTGGGGATGACGATATGGTTGTCCCACGGCCCCGTGGTTGGCCCTGTGAAGAGAAGGTAGAGCTGTCCATCCGTTATTTCCCTGCTTCCAAGGTTCTCGAAAACGAACTCCACGGGCACAGGATTGTTGAGTAGTATGATGTCCGGCAAGCTCGTAGACTTCAGCGACGCGATATAGGGTTCTACGATGAATTCTGTCCGCGCATTCTCGACTTCGTAGGGTTGGCTGTAATGCTCAGTGAAGGCCAGTTGAGTCACCGTAATTTGGTACTTGCCCTCGTGCGCCGGATTCGGTACGTCGAAGCTAAAGTACCTCGTCTTGGCCTCCATGCCGGCGAACGATTCCGAGTATGAGTCGAAGAATAGGACGGCCCCGGTTGGGTCACGTACCTCGATCTCGAAGCCTGCGGAGAACTCGTAGTCGATTTTATTTTTCATCTCGACTGTTATGGCTACCTCTTCATCCTCGATGTAGACCTCCTTGTCTGTCTCGACGGTCAGGCCGACGGGCGCGTTCATCAACATCACCGTCCTCAAGACGTATCCAACACTTTCATCGATGTATGCACACCTCATCTCGTGGAAGCAAGTGCGTAGGCCGAATGTTTCACACTCCCAAGGTTTCGGAGGCTTAACGAAGTCGCAGCCAAGCTGAACGTTCTCCGTGAAGGTAACTGTCTCGCCCGCTGGAACCATTACCTCTGCTTCATTCGGGTAAAAGACAGCGGAGTATGACTCTCCCCCAAAATCGACTGTCCTATACTCCCATTCAACTGTACGCCCCCAGGATAGGTACACCACCTTGTCCTCGGTGGCATGGTTATTTATGTGGAAGGTGAAATCCAAGGAGCCGTCAGGTACCCCCACCTCCTCGCTCTGGATGGTGACAGTGACGTCGTTTCCTTCATACGTCCATCCTCCGGGAGTGGCAGTGTAGTCGCTTACGCTGAAGGTTTTTTCCCCGAAGTCGACGATGTTGTCCCTGTAATCGTATACTACGTAGTCGACGGTCCATATCCCCCTCACGTCGCCTATAACGGTAACGGGGAACGTCTCCGTGACGCCCGGGTATACTATATCCGTTACGATGGTTGAGCCCTGAACCTCCCCAAACGGGTTCATCGTGGTGAACACGACCTTGTACGTTGAGTGCTCGTCGATACCGACCCCGAGGATGAAGCAGTTCTCGGCGCCTGAAGACAGCCTATCGCCGTCCTTCTGCAACTGGTGCACAACGTACCAGATGCCCTCAGGCGAATCTGTGGATGTCTGGAACTGCATCTCGACTGCCTGAGTCTCTCCCGCGGGTATCACCGCTTCCACCTGAACCTCATGGATGCTGAACTTAGGGTCTAGCAGCAGGAAGACGGCGTCGCTGCTCGCCTCCGTCGAGGGGTTCTCGATCATGATGTCCAGGGTCACGGTATCGCCTAGGCTGAACTCCGGGTACGCGCTCATAGGCACCATAGGGTTGCTCACCTCGACGCCCACAGTCGCGTCCGCGCCAGTCTCGAAGTCAGGCGTCTCGACGGGGTTCAGAGCCCAGCTGATCATGTTGTGTATAAGAATACGCTCGTCTTCACTCATGCTCCACTTCACCTCGGCGAAGTCCATGAACATGCTAGAGGCTATGACCCGACCCTCGCCGTGCTCGTAAATCATCATACACGGCATGTTGTTCTTGGTCCTCGAAAGCAGGATATCCGCGTCAAGCGGCCACCCAGTGAAGTACCCGTCGACCTTCAGGCTAACCACACGCTGCTGAGTGCTATAATATTGCCTGACCTGGAAGCCCGAGAGGATAGGGTGGAAATGGCTCATCGCCGCCGAATGGGAGTAACAGCTCTGATCCTCAGACCACCCGTACCCGCTTACCGAACCACCGGGTAGAAGATCGTACTCCTCACCGTTCTGCTGCGACAACACGATGAGGGTGCCGCCCTGATCCACGTACCGCTCCAGCTTCTCCCTTATCAGCTCGGAGCCGCTGAGTCCATAGAGGCCTCCAGACGGGATCATGAGCACGTCATACTGGTTTACCATCTCATCCGTGAACCGGAGGTCAAGGAACGACACAGGGTACTGTTCCCTCTGCAGCATCGACCGCACCCCCATGAAGTACCCCCTCTCAAGAATGGCGACCCTCGGCCTCTCGACGACGCAGAAAGGCAGGTCTTCAGGGGTCCTGCAGACGCTAGGGTCGTCGTTATCATCAGGCCAGTCTCCGCCGGGACCCGGCGAGGGGCCACTGCTTCCTCCTCCGCCTCCTCCCCCGCCATCCAGACCGCCACCGCCTCCACCTCCACCGCCGCCGTCATCGCCGTCGTCATCATCGTCGTCATCGTGATCATCATCGTCGTCGTTCTCGTCGTTATCCCTACATCTCGCAGTCGTGGAGCTGGTCTCGACACAGTGCGTACCTGTTGGGCATTCAATTAGACCCGAGGAGCTCTCGTCCACCCTCCAATCACAATCATCGCAAGTCATCCTCGTCTTGAAGAACCCGCTCAGAGTGCAGCCCACAGGCGGGGTGTCATCCGCCTTACACCCCTGCTCACCGTGCTCACAATACATAGGTTGGTCACAGCACTCGTCACAGTCCAGCACAGCCTCAGAAACCCTAGAGGCCGAGTCCAGCACATCAGCAAATGCTGACACACAGCCCGAGCAGCTAGGACCCGGCGCTACCTCCTCCGCGGTCACGCATGCGGCGCACAGCGCGATAGCTGGGAGACACGCTACTACTGTGGCACAGGCCGCCAACGCACCGCAGCAGGCGCTAAGCGTCAACGAGCATGTCCCGCAGTTCACCAAGTACTCCAGCAGGCTCCTGGCGAAGTCCGTAGCATCATCCTCGTGCTGGCCTAGGCAGTCGCTCATGCAGGCCCCCTCGTCACACGTGTGGTGGGGCCACTCCCCAGGCTGCTCCTCCACGGTAGCGGAGCTGTCCTTCGGAGGCACGACGCCGTACGTCAAAGCGTACGCGATGTCAGCCTCAAGCGTCTCCTGTTCAGTGTAGCCACCATAGCGTTTGAACAGGTAGCCGTCCTCCGCCTCACCCACAATCAGGAACATCGTTGGATAGCCGTAGGGAGTGAACGCCTCAGGCAGCAGCTGAATCAGCTTCTCCTCCACACCGATCACCCTAACACCCGGCTCATGTGCACCCGTGATGTTCTCCAGCGCCTGCGTCTGGTACCCGCAGAAGTGGCACCAGTCCGCGTGGACGAACAGCAGGGCGAGCCTCCCCTCGGAGAGCGTCTGCAAGATCACCTGGTCAAGGTACGTCAGGTCCTGTAACTCTAGGAACAGCGGCATACCTGAGATGGTCTGCGCCTCGCCTTCAGTCTCAGGGTCAAGAGGTATCTCCTCGCCTATCGCAGGTAAATCGGTGTCCGTTTCGGCGGACACTGCTTGGAATATTGTCGATGCGGGTAATACATCGAGGACGCTGCTTGATAGTATTAGCAGCAAAACCAGAAGAGTAGATAATTTCTTCATAACATTAATTAATATTTATAATACAGCTTAAGATATTTACCATGTACTTATGTATGTGCAGCTAAAAGAATAAAAAAAACTTATAAGAATATTGCATATTTAGTGGTAGAATCCATTGATTGTTATAAATAGGTAGTAGTAGAAGCAGCCGAAAATACATAACTCAACTGCTTAAACACTCGTTCTTCTGAAACATATCCCGGGCCCACTCGATGAGCTTCCGCGCCTCGTCTACGTCCTCCCACTTGAGCACCTCGGTGACCACGCCCTCCGCCCGCTTATAGTTATTGTAGAAGTAGGTAAGCTCATCAATGACACTGCGGGGCAGGTCTTCCAAGCTCTTGACGTGCTTGTAGAACGGGTCAGTGGTGCTCACAGCCACCACCTTATCGTCCATCTGCTTACCGTCAACCATCTTGATGTTCGCCACTGGCCGCGCAACCGTGACGCAGCCTGTGAACGTAGGCTCGTTGATTAGCAGCACAGCGTCCAGCGGGTCCCCGTCGTCGTCCAGTGTCTGCGGGATGAAGCCGTAGTCACAGGGGTAGTAAGTGTACAGCACACGGTTCAGCTTGAAGACGCCCATCCTGGCGTCGTACTCGTACTTGTTCCGGCTGTTCCTCTGAATCTCCGTGACTATGTATATGGTCTCGGGGGGCTCAGGCCCAGACGGGAAGTCGCGCCAGTAGTTTACCATACGAGGATTCAGAGAGAAGCCAACGATTTAAGTTAGACGCTGAGCGCTAGACAAATATCGGAGCAGACATTATATCTGACGCCTTGATCAACGGCAAACAAATCGACCTCAAACCCTTCGGCATTGACGACTACGAGTTCCTGTACAGGTGGAACAACGACCCAGAGTACACAGGGCGGTTCGAGCCCTTCGAACCGATAACAGACGAGGAACTGCGTGAGTGGCTCCATGGCCCCAAGAAAGGGCAGAGCTGGTACATCATTCAGGCGAAGGACGGGCGCAAGATGGGGCAGCTAGTAGCGAGGCAGCTCGCTGACGCCACGCTGAGCATAGGGTACCGAGTAATCCCCAGTGAGAGGAACAAGGGGCACTGCACAGCCGCCGTGAAGACAGCGGTAGACCACTACTTATCCGAGCCCGGCACCGAGAGGATCACCGCTGAAGCTAACCCCGAGAACCAGCCCTCAAGACGCGTCCTAGAGAAGACTGGGTTCATAGAGACAAACTACAAGGAGAAGGCGGTAGAGGTGAACGGCGTCTGGATGAGCGGCGTAGTCTACACCCTCACGAGAGAGGAGTGGACGCTCTACAGCTCACCGTAGGGCTTCTCCACGTGGCTCAGAACCTCGCGCCAGAGCTCCAGCGTCTCCAGAGCCTCCTTCTTGTCCAGTATCTGGATGACGAAACCCGTGTGAACTAGCACGTAGGTGCCGGGATTCACGCTGCCCTCCTCCATGAGGTCGATGATGGCTTCTCGCTTGATGCCGCCGAAGTCCACTATTGCGGTGCGTCCGTCGACGCTCTCCACCAGCCCCGGAACCGCTAGGCACATATCAAAGTGTTCACTGATCCGAGGCTTATATTGGTTGGGTTTAAATCCCCGCACGTGTTCAGGGAGTCCGTATCCGGTGAAATAATTGGACAAGAAGGGGCAGCGCATCTTTACGGCGATCATATTTGCTACGTTCTTTGCCATGTTCGGCGAGACGATCCCCCAGAGCTTTCAGCCCCTCTTCATAGCCGGCCTCGGCGTAACGCCGGCTGTCATCGCCCTCATCTATAACATAAGGAACGTCATCCAGACCATGCTCAGGCTCGTGGCTGGGACGATAAGCGACAGCCTTGGCAAGAAGAACATGATGCTCTTCGGGATGGCTCTCTTCGCCATCGTCCCCTTCGTCTACAGCGTCGCCCAGACCCCGGCCCTCGCCATCGTAGCCATGTTCATCAGCGGAATAGCCCTCAGCATATACTTCCCCCCGTCCGAAGCCTACGCGTCAAGCCAGTTCCCCCCGGAGAAGGCGGGGGAGGCCATGGGGCGTTACCACATGAGCTGGGCAGTCAGCTCCGTGATAGGGCCCTCCGTCGGCGGGCTCCTAGTAGGATTCTTCCCAGACTACAGGCCCCTGTTCGTGTTCTCGGGCGTCGTCACGGCCCTCGGCTTCCTCCTCATCTGGAGGTACACGGAGGACGACAGGGACGTAAGTTGCCCCATGAAGCCCGGCGTCCAGATACAGATGATCCTGGAGCAGTTCCCCTCCACCATGAGGAGGCTCCTCGCTAACAGGAAGGTGCTGGTCAGCTGCGTAGCCGTGTTCGCCCACGCGTTCTGCCACTGGGGACTCGTCACGTTCATCCCGCTGCTAGGCAGCGGCAGGGGAATGAGCGAGTTCATGATCGGTTTGACACTCACCGCGAACGCCCTCACCATAGCTGTCAGCCTCCCGATAGTCGGGCGACTATCGGATAGGGTCGGAAGGTTCGCACCTATCGCCGCAGGGCTGCTGGTGAGTGTCGCGGCGTTCGCCCTGGTGCCGCTGGCACCCTACGACTGGATGCTTATCCTGCTTAACGCTGTTCTCGGGCTCTGCGCCGTCCTAGTCTTCCCCATCACTCAGGCTGCTACGATGGCGGCGCTGCCCCCTGAGGACAGGGGCTCGGCGACCGGCGTCTGGGGGATGATCATGTCACTGGGAGGCACCATAGGGATGTTCATAATGAGCGCGATACTGTCTGTGACGACCATCGACTGGGTGTTCTACGCCAGCGCCGGCGTCACCCTTGCCTTATCACTTATCGTGGTGGCGATGAGGGGCTACTTCGACTAGCTCCGCCTGAGTTCCTTGACTTCGAGGCGGATGGGGTTAAAGACCACCCCGTAGTCCCTCTCAGCCGACTCAGGAGAGACCAGACCGTTCGCAACGTCATCGGCGACCTTCTCGACCAGCCTCTCCACAGGGTCTCCGAAGCCGCCGCCACCGGGCGTAAGGATCACAAGAGTGTCCCCCCTGCGAATCTCGACGGTACACTTTGAGGGGAGCCTCTCCTCCTCGCCGGTAGCCCGTACGAGCGTGTAGACGCCGAGGCCCCCCGGCCTCCCTCCCTGCAGCCCCCAGGGGGGTATCTTGTTCCGCTCCGCCATTATGCTGAGCACCGCCTTTTCGCTCGTCAGCGTCCAGGTGCGCTCGATGCCGCAGCCGCCGCGGTACTTGCCTGGGCCGCCGCTGTCGGGCCTCAGCCTGTACGCCTTGAAGCGTAGGGGTAGATACGCCTCCAGTGTCTCGATGGGGGTGTTCATGGTGTTGGTCATGTTGATGTGTATGCCGTCGACGCCGTCTCCCATGGGCCTGCCGCCGCTGCCGCCGCCGATGGTCTCGTAGAACGTCCAAGGCCTGCCGTCAGGCAGCGCGCCGCCTATGGTGATGTTGTTCATGGTGCCCTGCCCCGCCGCCGGCACCCTCTCGGGCAGTATCTGGCTGAACGCCTTCATCAGCACGTCGACGTTACGCTGGCTGGTCTCGACGTTGCCCCCAGCGACAGGCGCCGGCCTCCGTGGGTTCATCATGCAGCCCTCGGGTATCCTAAGGGTGATGGGCCTGAAGCAGCCGTCGTTCACCGGTATCGTGGGGTCCGTGACGCTGATCATGGTGTAGTAGATTCCGGCGACGGTGACGCCGAGGGGGGCGTTCACGGGCCTCTCCACCTGGTCTGAGGTGCCGGCGTAGTCGAACGTCGCCTCGTCGCCCTGTTTGGTGACTGCGACGGCTATCTCCACGTCTCCGCCTCCGGGCAGAATGTCCTCCATATAGTCGACGGCGCTGTACACCCCGTCTGGCATGGCGGATAGCTCCTCGCGCATCCTGCGCTCGCTGTAGTCCATGATGGCGTCCATGGCCTCGTGTAGGGTGTCGACGCCGTAGCTCTCCGTGAGCTCCTGGACGCGCCTTATGCCCGTGTTGTTGGCGGCTATCTGGGCCCTGATGTCCCCCATCTGCACCTCGGGGGTGCGGACGTTGCTCCTGATGATGGCCTGTATGTCTTGGTCGATCACTCCGCGGTGTACCAGCTTAACAGGCGGTATGATTATGCCTTCCTGGTAGAGCTCGGTGCTGTCAGCCGCGATGCTGCCGGGGGTCTTGCCCCCGACGTCGGTGTGGTGTGCCTTGTTGGCGGCGTAGGCGACTACCTCGCCGTCGCTGTACACCGGCGCGATGAGTGTGAGGTCTGGGAGGTGGGTTCCGCTGATGTAGGGGTCGTTCAGCAGAAGCATGTCCCCCGGCTCAAGCGTGCCCCTGTAGGTTTCCAGGCCGACGCGGACGGCCAGCGCCATGCTGCCGAGGTGGACGGGTATGTGCTCGGCCTGGGCGATGAGTTCGCGGCGGTGGTTGAACAGCGCGCAACTGTGGTCCATGCGTTCCTTGATGTTGGGGCTATACGCGCTCTTCTTGAGGGCGATGCCCATCTCCTCGGCCGCGTAGACGAGGGCGCCCTTGATGACCTCAACCGTGGTGATGTCTACGGTCACCTCGTGAGCCTCCTTAGCACTAAGTTACCGTAGTCGTCCGGCCTGCAGCTCCACTCCGGGTAGACGACTGTGGTGGAGTCGTACTGCTCTACGACGGCGGGGCCCTCCCGGAGACCTTCCAGGCTCTGCCTCTGGTGGACAGCCGTGTCGATCCACTCGCCGGGTGCCTCGTAGTAAACTCGCCTTGTGACTTGTGGCAGGTCAGACCTGTTTTTTCTGCGTCTCTTGAGCCTTGGCTTTTCTAGTTGTCCGACAACGCGGAGCTTGGCGTTGACTAGCTCGACGGGTTCGTCCACCGCTGAGTAGCCGTAGACTTCCCTGTGTTTGGCGTGGAACTTTTTTACGCTGTCCCGGATGGACGCCCGCGTGACTGGGGTAGCTGTCTCGACGTTGAGCTCGAAGCCCTGGCCTCTGTACCTTATGTCGAGGGCGCGGATGTATCTGCGTTGGCTGTCTGGAATGTTCTCCTGGGTGAGGGTGGCTGATCCCTCAGTCTCCATCTCAAGGTAGGCTTCTTCGAGGTTTGGGGGGTCGATTTCCGTGGCGTCCCTGATGATTGGGGTGCTGTAGTCGTGGAAGAGGTCCGCCGTGAGGAGGCCGAGGGCGCTGAACATGCCCGGGTTAGGGGGCACAATTATGTGGTTGATCTCCAGCTCCTCCGCGAGGGCGCAGACGTGCATCGGCCCGGCGCCTCCGAAGGCGACGAGACTGAAGCCGCGGGGGTCGTAGCCGCGTTCGACGCTGACGATGCGGAGTATCTTCGACATCATGCTGTTGGCGATGCGGATCACGCTGACGGCGGCCTCCTCAGCTGAGACGCCGAGTGAGGAGGCGAGCCTGTCGAACGCCTCCTCGGCGAGGCCCGGGTAGATGTCCATGCCGCCGCTTAGTAGGCTCCCCGGGTTCAGCCTTCCCAGCAGCAGGTTGGCGTCCGTTATCGTGGCGTCCATGCCTCCCCTGCCGTAGCAGGCGGGACCCGGCTCGGCCCCGGCGCTTACGGGACCCACCTGTAGGCTGCCATTCACGGCTTTGGCGATGGTTCCTCCGCCTGCGCTGCACTCGGCGAGGTCGATGAAGGGGAACCTGACGGGGTAGCCGCTGCCCTTGATGAGGCGCCCCATGTGTATCTTGCCCGCGACCTCGTACTCGGGCACAACCTCGGGGACCCTGCCCCGGACGGTACCTGCCTTCGCCGTGGTGCCACCCATGTCGAAGCTGATGATGTCCCGGGTCCCAGTCTGCTCGCCCAGCCACGCGGCGGCTATCACGCCTGCTGCGGGCCCCGACTCGACGACGGTGGCGGGCTTCAGGCTTATGACGTTGCTCTTGGCCATGCCGCCGTTGCTCTGCATCACGTAGAGCGGCGCCTCCAGTCCGAGCCCCTGAAGGTCCTCGTCGAGCTGGGTGATGTAGGTGTGCATCACGGGCATGAGGGCGGCGTTGACGACCGCGGTGCTGAAACGCTCGAACTCGCGGTACTCGTTGGAGATGGAAGTGGACGCCGTTACGTAGACGCCGGGGAGCTTCTTCCGCAGCGCCTCGCACACCCGCTCCTCGTGGACGGGGTTCGCGTAGCTGTTGAGGAAGCCCACCGCCGCGGATTGGACGCCATCCCGCCTCATCTCGTTTATGACAGCGTGAAGATGTTCCTCGTCCAGCGGCTTCAGCACCTCACCGGTGTGACCCACCCTCTCGTCGAGCTCATACCTGTGCCTCCGCTTTACCAGCATGGAGGGCCGCTCGAAGAACAGGTTGTAGACCTCCGCGCGGCGCTGGCGCCCTATCTCGATGACGTCCTTGAACCCGGCGGTGGTGACGAGGGCCGTCTCCGGCAGGTCGAGGTTGATCTGGCCCAGCAGCGTGTTGGTAGCGATGGTGGTCGCGTGACCTACCATCTTGACCTGCGAGGCTTCACGCTCCACCAGGTACTCCTTGAAGGCGTTGACGACGCCCTGCTCGGGGTTAAGAGGCACCGAAGGCGTCTTGATGTTGAGAACGTCGCCTGTTTCCTCGTCGAAGGCGACTAGGTCTGTGAACGTCCCGCCGACGTCTACGCTTACCCTGTGCAGTCCGGCTCCCTCCGATTATCTAGAAGGGACGCCTTGCACGGATAAACTACGCGAAAAACTAGGGTCTCAGCTTCTTGCCGCCGAGCTTTATGGTCTCAAGGACTATGTGGCTCTCAGCCTTGTCGATGCCCTGGATGGCGCCTATCTCATCGAGGAGCCTTATGGCGCACTCCCTGTCCTCACACATGGCAAGCGCCAAGAGTTCACACTCGCCTGAGACGCGTACGACGACCTGTATCTCGTCGTAGTCTGCGACTCTTCTTCCGATCTCTGAGAGGTCTGCGCCTGACTCTGCCGATATCCTGAGGCACAGCGGGTAGTGATGCATGGCGTCGGGGTTGACTATGGCGGTGTACCCGATTATCCTGCCCTGCTCCTCCAATGCTTTGATGCGGCTGGAAACGTTGACGTGGCTCACGTCCAGCGTCTTCGCTATCTCCCTGTAGCTCATGCGGGAGTCGCTCTGCAGCAGCCGGAGTATCTCGTTGTCCAGGTCTTCTCTCTGCACCATGGTCATCACAAGTTTAGAACTGTCGCCCCGCTGAACAGCAGGTCCACCACGCCGTCTATGTCAAGGGGCTCTGCCCCTGATACGGTTTTACCCTCAAGGCCCCGCCTCTCTGCGTCCTTCCTCAGGTAGTAGACCGGCTTGCCCTTGCTGAGGGCTGACTCGATTTGCCTTGCCTCGGGGAGCGCCTCGTTGAGCTGGTAGACTGCCTCCTGCATCAGCAGCAGACCCGACCGCTCTGCCTCGACCGCCACCCTCAGCACCTTACCGTCCAGATTCTTCAACACGAATAGTCTGTCCATGTCATCACCTAGAATACGAAGCTGGCCTCTGCCGACTCGAACAACCCGAGAACGGCGGCTTGATCCGCTGGCTGGGCGGCTTCCACGAGGTTATCCCCGGTGAAGCCCCTCTCCGTGAGTGAATCCGCGTCCACGTAGAGCTCGACGTCGAGGTCGGGCAGGTCCGCTAGGAACTTGCCTGTTATGGACTTGTCTGTCTTGTCCAGCGCCGCGTAGACGCCGTCGCCAATCCAGAGGATTGTAACCGGGTGGTCCCAGAACCCGGCTGCGGTCCTCAGCGCCTCGTAGTAGTTGAGGTCGGTGACTGGCCGCGACTTTATGACTATCAGCGTCTTCTTCTCAGCCATCTCTAAGCCCCCGTGAAGCTCAGCACGACGTCCGCCTCGCCAAGCATCTCAGATAGGTCGAATATGCCTCCGACGTCGGTGCCTTCCGGCAGGTTCTTCTTAAGGACGCCTCTGAGCTCCATGCAGACCCTGCAACCGGATACATTGGCTCCTAGCGTCATCAGATCCTTGAACTGGTTGGAGACCGAGTCCATGTGAAAGGGCTCGCCGCTCTGGCTCGTCAGAGGGTTATAGACGCCGTCCATCATCAGGTAGATGTCCACCTTGTGCCCCTTAGCGATAGCCGCCTTAGACATCGCAATGACATGGTCTACGCTCTCGTGCTGGTAAGGGGAGTCGCAGAGGAGTATGAGCATCCTGCCCATGCCGTCACCCTAGATGAAAAGCTGTACGTCTGCGTCCATCGCTATGGCGAGGAAGCTGGCGGCGCCCACGATCTCGTCCACCTCGGGGATGAGCTCCTCCTTCTTGACGTCCATCATCGCCATGGTGGTACTGCAAGCGTATATCGTGACGTTCTCCGTCATGTTGCACATCTCCAGCAGCTCTGGGAGGCTTGGCACGCTCACGCTCTTGATCTTGCCCTTCATCATCCCGGTTCCCAGGCTCATGATGCCGGGGAGCTTCGCCTTGTCGAGCCCGCCCTTCTTCAACGCGTCTAGCCCCCAGAACGTGAAGAACAGGTGGACGTCCATGTCCATGCTGCCTCCTGTGCTGGCGAGCATGAAGACTGGGTACAGTTTGTCCAGCGTCCCGCTGTGGACGATTATCGCCATCTTCTGTCTTTTCTCGGTCATCTACTTCACCTTGATTATGAACGTGTACTCCTTGCCCTCCTCGTTGGAGTAGAGTATCTCATTTCCCGTCTTGTCTGCCCACGCGGGCACGTCTCGCTTGCTGCCGGGGTCGGTTGCGACGATGCGCAGCACCTGTCCGGGCTTCATGTTCTTGGTTGTCTTCTTGAGCTGAACGATGGGCATCGGGCAGAACATGCCCTTGCAGTCCAGTTCCACGTCTATCTCGTAATCAACCATGATATTCCAAATGGTTAATTCTACGACGATATTTAACCATTTGGTAAGTCAGTCGGCTAGGTTTTCCTGCTTCAGCACCTTCAGAAGGAACCTCTTGGTGCTGGGCATGATGTCAACCGCGTCGAGTTCATGGATACCCACCCACCTCGCGTCCGGCGCGTCAGAGCCAGGGTGAATTTCGCCTGAGACGAACTCGCATAGATACTCGAAAAGGACGTAGTGGTACCTCACCCCGCCGTCGTCGTCGCGGTGGATCGAGTCGAAGAATGTGATCATCTTGACGGGCTTCACGGTGACCCCCGTCTCTTCAAGGACTTCACGGATAAGGGCTTCCTCGACGGTCTCGCCCACCTCCACGGCGCCGCCGGGCAGCCCCCACTTGCCCTCAGAAGGAGCCTTGCCCCGTACGCTGAGGAGAACCCTGTCGCCGTCGATGATTACTGCGGCGACCCCTGGTATGGGGCGCTCGGGGTACTGTCGGCTCGTGCGCCTCAGCTCCTAGATGGAGCGGTAGCCCTCGTCGAGGGCGCGGAGGTTGATCTCCCTCATGCCTGGGCGCATGTTCTTCTCCACGGCGTCCTTGAGGAGGCTCAGTTTCACCATCTCGGACCGCTTCGCCAGCGCTCCGAGCATCACCATGTTGGCGACGATCTGGTTGCCGAGGCGTATCGCTATCTCTCGTGCGGGCACTTGGATAAGCTCCACGTCTTCCCTGACCTCGCCGTCGAAACGCCCCAACACGCTTGAGTCCGCTATGACGATGCTGCCCTTCCTAGCCTTGCCTAAGTACTTCTTGAACGCGGGGAGGCTCAGCACCAGCAGTATGTCGCTCTCCTCGAACTGGAGGTCGTTGATCTCCTCGTCGCTGACCATTATCTCGCTGCGGCAGCTGCCGCCTCTCGCCTCTGAGCCGTAGCTCCGACCGAACATCACCTCGTATCCTTTCTCGAAGACGGCTTGGCTAAGGAACTCGCCGCTGGCGACCACTCCCTGGCCGCCGGTGCCGCTGATGAGTATGTTCTGCTTCATCTTACTCGCCCCTCGCCTTCCTGATGATCTCCCGCAGAGAGTCCGTGAGCTCCGGGCGGGTCTTCCGCTCGAAGACGCCGAGCTCAATCTTGCCCTCCAGGTGGTCCTTCACTTCCTTGACCGTGTCCAGCTCCGTGAGCTTTCCGCGCACAGCGTCCGGGGACTCTGTGTCCACGCGGACGACTCGCCCGTACTCCATGTGGTCCACCATCTTCGCCTTTACTCCGCTCATCTTCTCTACCTGTTTCAGCGTCTCCTCGGGAGTTCCCTTGGGCAGCGCGTATAGGTAGCCGCCCTTGCCCGGCTTGTCCTTTACTACCGTGCTCTCGCTGAACATATCCAGTATCCTCGGGGGCAGGCTGTCGAGGGGTCCGCGGAGGTTGAAGATGCGACGCTGCTGCGTCGGGCACTGACTCAGTACCTCGATGAAGCTGAAGCCCTTGTGCTGTATCGCCTCCTTGATGCTACGGGTGAGCTCCATCACGTGGTAAGTGCTCCACTTAGCCACGTAGGTACCGCCCGCGGCTCTCACCAGCTGTGTGATGTCGAAGGGCTGCTCAGGGTTCCCGTAGGGGCTCGTGACAGTGGTCTCGCCGTGGAGCGTAGTGGGCGCTATCTGGCCGCCCGTCATGGCGTAGCTCATGTTGTTCACCAGTATCACGGTGAGGTCGATGTTCCTCCGCGCCGCGTGGATCAGGTGGTTGCCGCCTATCCCTGCGCCGTCGCCGTCACCCACGAAGACCACGGTGGTCAGGTCGGGGTTGTACGCCTTGGCGCCGGTCGCGTATGCTATTGCTCTGCCGTGGGTGGTGTGAAGCGTGTCGCCGTTGAAGTTGGGGCTCGGAATCCATGCGCTGCAGCCGATGCCGGACACCGCCAGTATCCTGTCCTTGTCCAGCCCCAGGTCGTCTATCGCCCTGAGGAAGCAGTTCAGTATGATGCCGCCGCCGCAGCCAGGGCAGAAGGCGCTGGGCTGGCTCCGGACGTACTTGTCCCTGTAGTAGTTCAGGCTCTTCACTTCGAATGCCTCCTGATCTCTTCGAGTACCTCACGCCCTAGGGGGAGCACTCCGCCCACCTTGGCGAGGCTCGCCACCTTGCACCTGCCGCAGACAACGCGCTCCACCTCCTTGACGAGCTTCCCTACGTTCATCTCAACCACCAGTATCGCGTCCACCTTGTCAGCGAGAGCCCGCACCTCGTCCTCGGGGAACGGCCAGATGGTCTTAAGCCTGAAGAGCCCCGCCTTGACGCCCTGCTCCCTCGCCTTTACCACCGCCTCGTAGCTGGGGCGGGCGGATGCGCCGAAGCTGAGCACCGCCACCTTGGCGTCGTCCAGCTGCTCCCTGTGGATGTCTCTTATCTTGGGCTCCGCGTTCAGAATCTTGTCCCGTGTACGGTAGATGATCATCTGGTGGTACTCGGGGGAGAAGTTGCGGACGCCGTCCGGCCTGTGCGTCGAGCCAGTGACGAGGAGCGCGTGACCCTCTCCGAACGCAGGCATCGGCGGAACCAGGCTGGGGTCGTCTGTGCCCCAGGGAGTGTCCTTCTTGCTTGTCGGCTTCCGGCGGTTGACCACGTCCACCTTCTCCGGCACCATGAGCTTCTCCTTCATGTGCCCCACCAATCCGTCGCTCATCAGCATCACAGGCGTCCTGTAGGTCTCTGCCAGGTTGAAAGCCCGCACTGTGAGGTCGAACATCTCCTGGACGCTCCATGGGCTGATGGCGATCGCCTCGTAGTCGCCGTGGCTTCCGTACTTTGCCTGCATGATGTCCTGCTGGCTCGGGTCGGTGGCCTGACCCGTGGACGGCCCGCTTCGCTGGACATCCACCAGCACAAGCGGCGTCTCCGTCATGTGGGCGTACCCGATGTTCTCCTGCATGAGGCTGTACCCGGGGCCGCTCGTCGCAGTCATCGCCTTGGCGCCCGCCCAGCTGGCCCCTATGACGCTGGCGATGCTCGCTATCTCGTCCTCCATCTGCAGGAAGACGCCTCCAGCCTTAGGCATCTCAACAGCGAGGTGGTGGCTTATCTCACTCGCAGGCGTTATCGGGTAGCCCGCGAAGAACCTGCACCCGGCCCTGATGGCGCCCTCGGCGCATGCGATGTTGCCCAGCTCCAGGTGCCTACCAGGCTCAAGCATCCGTTATCTCCTCCACATTTATAGCGAAGTCGGGGCAGTACCGCTCACACCAGCGGCAGCCTATGCAGTCCCCCACTGTGACCGGCTTGGTGCCGCCGAGGGCGGTCTTCTTGTCCGACGCCTTGAGTATCTTGCCTCCACGCTGCTCGCAGACGTGGACACAGATGAGGCACCCCTTACACTTGTCCTCATCCACCGTGACCTTGAACTTCTTAGCCGTGTTGACACACCTCACAACGAGTGCGAATCGGAATAGTAAGGGGGACCACAGATAAAACAGTGAGGGTGGAGAGCCGGCTGCAACGTCAGCCGCTTAGTGAGGACCACAGACGCTCGACGAGCCCCTCGTCCACCACCCCTGAGCCCCTCGCCAAAGCCAAGTAGTTGACCACAGGGTAGACGGTCCACGCCCATATCTGGCTCACGAGGAACTCGTGCATGCCGTAGGGCCTGTTCAGGAACCACGGACCCCAAGCCACGGCGAGGATGAAAGCCGAGACGGACGTGAACACGGCGGCCGTCCTCGTCACGTTACGCATGAAGAGGCTGTAGAGGAACGGCGCCATAATCGCAGCGCTGAGGCACGCCCACGCGATCATCGCCATATCCAGAATCATCTTGGGCCGGAAGTAAGCCATCACCAAGCCCCCGAGGGTGACCGCCGCCGTCGCGTACTTGCTCAGGTGCAGAATCCTGTCGTCGCTCGCCTCGGGGTTCACCAGCTTGTGGTAGATGTCCCGTGCCAGCCCGAAGCTCGCCATAAGTATCACGGCGTCCGCGGTGGAC
The DNA here is from genome assembly GCA_016934355.1 of Candidatus Bathyarchaeota archaeon. The sequence continues at coordinate 20,834 of JAFGTA010000080.1, forward strand.
TGACTGGCGGCTATCACAGCGGAGAGGTATATCGCCCCGATGAACGTGGGCAGCACGAGCAGGATCATTTGGGGGATGACGATGTCGTAGTCTGGGGCGCCCGCCGCTGATAGTGGGATCGTTATGCCGTTCTGAGTGAACATGAGCCTCGCCGCGGCGCCGTTGAAGTAGCTACAGGTGGTCATGCTGATGCAGAAGAGGGTCGCGAAGACCATGCCCCAACGGATAACCTTGGGGTCCTTCATCATGTAGAACCGCGTCAGCGACTGGGGCAGCCCCCACGGCCCGATGCTGGTGACCATCACGTAGCTGAAGAGACCCCAGAATCCCCAGAGGCCGGGCGACGAGACGAGGCCAGGGTCGATCTGTGCGAGTCCCTGGGTTATGTTTCCTATGCCGCCGTTCCTTAGGATCACCATCGCCGTGAGGAACAGTGTGCCCACCGCCATCGTTGTGCCCTGGATGAAGTCGTTCCAGACGCACGCGACTGTGCCTCCGACTGCGAGGTAGAAGCCTACGATGAGCGCCGTGATGAGGAGGCTGACCTCGAAGCTGAGGTCCATGGTCACCTTGAAGATGTAGCTGACGCCCATGAACACCGAGACCAGGTAGACAGTCATGAAAACCACGGTGAGCGCGGCGGTCCAGACGTGTAGGAACCTGCTCTGGTACCGCTCCCTGAAGTAGTCGGGCAGCGTCAACGCGCCGAGGGCTCCGCTGAACGACCTGATCCTGCCGCCGAAGAGTAGGAAAGGCAGCAGGGCGCCCAGTATGGTGTTGCCTATGGCTATCCAGAGGGTGGCGTACCCGAACCTATAGGCGTAGGCTCCGCCGCCTATCATGAGGACGGAGCTGAAGTAGACGGTGCCGTAGTGGACGCCCAGCAGTGCCGGTCCTATGTTCCGCCCCGCGACGTAATAGTCCTCGATGGACTGCACCTTCCTCGCTGAGAGGTACCCTATGGCGATGAGTATCACCATGTAGACGCCGAACACGATGCCGAAAACCCAACCGTATTCACCAAGCACGCCGCATCACCTGATTACATACAGGTAACCCTAACCCGGCGCGGATTTAATTTTAACTAGAATTTAGGTATAAACGAGTAAAAAGCTTAGAGCCGCAGCTTCCTCAGCACGAGGTTGGCGACGCTGCTGTCCTGGATGGCGATGCCCACCGACTTGAACACGGTGACCCCGTCCTCAGACGTCCTGCCTGTTTTCTTACCCGATACGATGTCCTTGAGCTCGGCGTGAACATTGTCCCAAGTCATCGCGCCCTCCTCTATCGGAATCAGGACGTCGCCGGCTTCCAGCCTGATGCCCTCCATGTCGTCTATGACCAACTTGCTCCCAGCCACCGTGGCGGTGTCCAGCTCCCTCCAGTCGGGGTAGAAGGCGCCGATGGCGCTCACGTGAACCCTGTCCTTCAGCCACTTCCGCTTAACCACGGGCTTGGGGCTGGTCGTTGCCGTCAACACGATGTCAGCGTCCCTGCACGCCTCCTCGCCGCTGTTCGCGGGTGTAACCTCTATCCCCAGTTTCTCGGTCATGTCCTCGGCGAACCTCTCACGCGCCTCGGGGTACAGGTCGTAGACGTAGACCCTCTCTATGTCTCTGACCGTGCAGGCGGCCCACGTCTGGGTCCGTCCCTGCACGCCTGCGCCGAAGATGGCCGCCACCTTCGAGTCATCGGGGGCGAGGTACCTTGCGGCGACACCCGTCACGGCGCCCGTCCTCATGGCGGTGAGGTAGGTTGCGTCCATGAATGCCTTGACCATCCCGGTCACCGGGTCGTTGATAACGACCCACGCTGCGGTTGTGGGCAGCCCCTTACCGCGATTGTCCGGGTAGATGCTTATGATCTTGGTTGCCTGGGCTTCGCTGCCAGTGAGGTAGCTAGGCATGAAGCTGATGCTGCCGTTGTGCTCGGGGACCATTATTGTGCTGCGGGCGGGCATGACCACCTTGCCCTCGGCGTACTCCCTGAATGCGCCCTCCACGGTGTCTATGGTCTCCTCCATGGTCAGCAGCTTCTCTACGTCGGAGTCTGAGAGGAACAGCACGGCTAATCACAGAGACATGAGGCTTTCAGCCTATAAAAGTTCCAGCAACGACGTAATGAGCCCCGCCTAAACCAGATAATTCGGTTTTTAGGCCGAGAACAACGTAATAAGCCTAAATATTTAAACGGAAGACGATGCATCTTCCGTTAACATATTATATAACAGTAAAGGGGAATAAACTAGATGAGAGGTATGCTCGACCGGCTTGTAGGTAAGTCAGAGGAAGAAAGGGAACTCGCGGGAATCCGCTACATAAAAGCCATCCCTCTCAGGGCCTACGAGGACATCGACGTCATCAAGGCCGAGATCAGAGCAGGCAACGTAGTCATCTGTAACGTCTCCCCCCTCGCCAAGCACAACATAGAAGACGTGAAGCGGGGCATAAACGAGCTGAACGAGTACGCGCAGCTCATCGAGGGAGACATCGCACGCCTCGGAGAGGAAAGAGTTATCGTCACTCCGAAGAACGTCAGGATCTGGAGAAACTCAGACTAGGCTAGCCTGAACGTGTCCAGCAGCCTCGGCGCATGACCCCGCACCCCACGCATCTTAGAGATGGTTCTAGCCATGTTCTCGCACTTAGACTCCTCGCCGTGGACCAGGAACACCCGTTTGGGCTGAGGCCTGAGCCTCCGCACATAGTTAATCAGCTGGCGGCGGTCGCTGTGCCCCGAGAAGCCCTGCACCGTGTGGGTGCTCATCTCGATGTTGATGACCTCCATCTTGCCGTCCCGGTTGTAGATCTGCGCCGAGCCCATGCCCGACTGGACACGCTGCCCCATGGTGCCGGCCACCTGATAGCTCACGAAGATCATGCCGTTCTCGTCATAGGGCGCCAGCCGCTTGAAGTAGTCCAGCACGGGGCCGCCCTCCATCATGCCCGCCGTAGCCATGATTATGCATGGACCGCCCTCGACTATCTCGTCTCGGCTGTCAGGCTGCTTGACGACTGTGAAGTAGTCCGACTCGAAGGGGTTCACGCCCTGCTGCAGTATCTGGTCGCGTATCTCATGACTCATATAGCCTGGATACGCGGTGTGAATCCCCGTGGCCTCCGATATCATGCCCTCGATGTAGACGGGAGCCTCCAGCAGGTCGCCCGACTGCATGTACTTGTTGATGACCATGAGTATCTCCTGTGCCCTCCCCACAGCGGGGACAGGGATCAGCACTTTTCCCTTCTTCAGTATGTGGTTGGATATGTCCACGAACATGGCGTCGGTCTCCTCCCTGCTGGGGTTCATGTTGTCGGGGCCGCCGTACGTGGACTCCATGATCAGGGTCTCGACCCGCGGGAAGTAGGTGGACGCTGGCTGAAGCAGCGCCGTGGGGCCGAACTTGAAGTCCCCCGTGTAGACGACGTTGTGAAGCCCCTTCCCGATGTGTAGGTGGACGATGCTTGAGCCCAGGATGTGGCCCGCGTTGTGGAGTGTGAGCCTAATGTCGGGGGATATGTCCGTGACCTCGCCGTAGCTGAGGGGGATCGTATGCAGTATAACCTCGAAGATGTCCTCGGGGCTGTAGGGCGGCACCTTCCCCTCCTTCCTGGTGACGTCGATATAGTCGCTCTGAAGGAGAGTCATGACGTTGGCGGTGGGCTCGCTGCAGTACACGGGGCCGTTGAACCCGTACTTGTAGAGGTAGGGCAGGAAGCCGCAGTGGTCTAGGTGGGCGTGTGTAATGACGACGGCGTCCAGGGTGTTGACGTTGAACTCATCGACGTCGAGCCGCGGATACGAGCTTATCGGGCTCCTGCTGCCGGGGTTGATGCCGCAGTCCAGCAGGATCTGGCTCTCACGGGTCTTCACCAGTATCGCGGATCTACCGACCTGGCGGCTGCTGCCGAGGAAAGTGACCCGGACGTCGCCGGACTGATTATAGATGGGCCTGAAGATGGACTCGCCTGTCTCCCTGAGCACGCGCTCCCTCTCCTTGCTCTTCGAGTAGAGGAAGCCCCTGATCTGCTTGATCGTCATGGACGGGATGGGCGGGGACCGCACGAAGTTAGGGCTCCAGCGGGTCCTCTTCACGATCTCAAGCACGTTGGAGCCGCTCTTACCGATGGCCACGCCAGGCTTCTCGACCTCCAGCACAACCTCGCCCAGCGCAGGGTCGAAGTACGCCTGTACCAGGCCGGCCTCCTGAAGCACGTCTTTAAGGATATTCTCGGACTGTATCTCGGGCAGGCGGACGGAGGGGTCGCTCCTCACAACGATACGCTTCTTTATTATGCCCGCTATCTCGCCGACGATGTGGCTCCGCTCCTGGAGTATCTCCGGCTTCTGGCAGTAGATGGCGAGCCTCGGCCCCTCGAACTCGATCCGAGTGATACCCACATCTGGGGGTATCTTATCCAGTATCGCCTGCCTTATCTCCGAGTAGGTTAATCCCTGCGACGTGTCCATCAGTATCTATCTCAGTTGTTGAGTATTGCTTCCTTCTCATCCGGCGAAAGCTCGCGGAACCCCGCGGCGTCTATAACCGCAACATCGAAGCTGTCACCGCTGGCGACGTCCCGCTTCATAGCGGAGTCCACGGCCTTCACCACGACAGGCAGCATCTCGTCCACCGTGCTGTCCTCCCTGAACTGCGCCTCGAGGACGCCATAAGCGAAAGGTGAGCCCGACCCGGTTGAAACCATCTTCTCCTCGATGAGGCTACCATATGGGTCGAGGTTGAAGACGTGGGGACCCGTCTCGTCGAATCCCCCGACGAGGGCCTGCATGGGGAGAGGCATCCCGACCTCGCGGTTGCTGAAGAGAAGGTTAGAGACGAGCCTCGCGGCCGACTGCACAGGCAACGGCCTGTTCTTCTCCAGCTCGTAGAGGCGCGCGTTGACCTTCAGAATCTCGACGACCCTCTGCGCCACTGCGACTCCGCCGGCGATTGTCATCGCCAGCGTGTCCGAGACCTGGTAGACCTTCTTCGCGTGCTTGCTGGCCACGTAGTTGCCCATCGTGGCTCGTGTGTCCGTGCCCAGTATGACTCCGTCTATACAGACGACTCCTACTGTGGTTGTGCCTTTTAGTATCCCTGTTTCTGTTGACATTTAATATCTCCTAAACAAGTAGTTAAGAGAGAGGTATCCTAGAAAGGAAGACCAAGTAGTTTAAAAATGTGCTCCTTTATAAAAGGTTTCTAGATTTAGCAAACCTATATGTATCTCGCAACCCGAAATTATCTCTATTCGCGGATAGGCAGTACAGAAAATTGACAAAATCTGAACGATTCAACGCCATACACAGGATAGACCTGCCCCGGATCGTCCTCGTGGGCGAGTCGGTGCTGGACAAGCTCTGCCCCATATGCGCTGAACTGGACTTCGGCAAGGCCCTCATAGTGACAGGCAAGACCACGTACCGAGTGGCGGGGAAACGCGCCGAGGAGATTCTCCGTTCAGATGGGTTGGATGCCGATTGCATATTCGTAGAGGACGCGACGCTGGACACGGTCGATAGGGTGAACAGCAAGGCGCTGGAGATGGATGCAGACGTCATCCTCGGAGTCGGCGGCGGAAGAAACATAGACGTCGCGAAGCTGTCCGCGTACAAGACAGGTAAGTTCTTCGTCAGCGTCCCTACAGTGGCCAGTCACGACGGCATAGCCAGCAGCCTCGCCTCGGTTAAGGGGATGGGGAGGCCATATACGGTGAAGGCGGCTTCCCCCGTAGCCGTGGTGATGGACAGCAAGATCATCGCAGAGTCGCCGTACAGGTTCACGGCGTCGGGGTGCGGCGACATAATCAGCAAGGCGACGGAGGTTAGGGACTGGAGGCTCGCCCACGACGAAAACGACGACTACTACGGCGGATACGCGGGCAGCCTCAGCCTCATGGGCTCGGAGCACGTCATAAGCAGCGCCGACCTCATCCGCAGACGGACGCAGGAGGGTATCAGGACCCTACTGGAGGCGCTCGTGAGCTGCGGCGTCGCCATGAGCATAGCCGGCAGCAGCAGGCCCACGAGCGGCTCCGCCCACCTCTTCAGCCACGCCCTGGACCAGATCGCCGAGAAGCCTGCGCTCCACGGAGAGCAGTGCGGCGTAGGAGTGATAATGATGGCCAAGCTCCACGGTCTAGACTGGGAGGCGATACGCTCCGCTCTTGAGGTGATAGGCGCCCCGACGACTGCCGAGCAGCTGGGAATAGACACGGAGACGGTCGTCAAGGCCCTGACGCTGGCTCAGTCCATCCGCCCCGAGAGGTACACGATCCTCAGCAAGGAGAGACTCGATGAGGGGAAAGCCAGGGAGCTGGCGGAGTCCACGGGCGTCATCTAGCAGTCCCATGTACCTGTTGCTCGTCCTCGACACATGACTAATCTTTATAACCGTCTCCGCCTTCAAGGAAATGAGAATCTATTTAGGTGAACATCTAGTGAGCAGCGTCCAGTTGAAGGTATCAGAAGCTAAACAGCAGCGAGACGTGGGTAGAAGCATCGCCAGGATGGACTCGGAGACCATGAAGACGCTGGGAGTAACCGTCGGCGACGTCGTGCAGATCGAGGGAAAGAAGGCGACCGCCGCCAAGGCGTGGCCCGCCTACCCTGAAGACCAGGGCCTCGGCATCATAAGGATCGACGGCTTCATCAGGAAGAACTGCAGCGTCGCAATAAACGAGTTCGTACAGGTCAATAAGGCGGACGCCGAGTACGCCACAAGCGTCAAGCTCGCCCCCGTTGACATCAGGATAAGCGTCGACAACGACTTCATAAGGTTCGTCAAGGACAGGCTCATCGACCGCCCCGCCACCCGTGGAGACACGCTCCTCATCATGATGCTCGGCCACAGCGTCCCATTCATGGTGGTGAACACGCGGCCTGGCGGCATAGTCAAGATCGCGCCTACCACAGAGATCAGCATAATGAGCGAGCCGGTGCCGGAGCTTGAGATGCCCAGCCGCACCACGTACGAGGACATAGGCGGCCTCGACGAGGAGATCAGGCGCATTAGGGAGATGGTGGAGCTGCCGCTGAGACACCCCGAGATATTCCAGAGGCTCGGCATCGACCCGCCGAAAGGCGTGCTACTGCATGGGCCCCCAGGCTGCGGCAAGACGCTGCTCGCCAGAGCCGTCGCCAACGAGAGCGAGGCGAACTTCTACGCAATCAACGGCCCGGAGATCATGAGCAAGTTCTACGGCGAGTCCGAGGCAAGGATGCGTAAGATGTTCGAGGACGCCGAGAAGAACGCGCCCAGCATACTGTTCATAGACGAGATAGACGCCATCGCCCCCAAGCGCAGCGAGGTCACAGGAGAGGTGGAGCGCAGAGTGGTCGCCCAGCTGCTGGCATCCATGGATGGCCTCAAAGGCAGAGGCCACATAATAGTCATAGGCGCCACCAACAGACCCGACGCGATAGACGAGGCCCTGAGGCGCCCCGGGAGGTTCGACAGAGAGATCGAGATAGGCATCCCTGGTAGGGCTGGGAGGATGGAGATACTCCAGATCCACACCAGGGGCATGCCCCTCGCGGAGGATGTCAACCTGCAGCGATTCTCCGAGATTACCCACGGGTACACGGG
>JAFGTA010000081.1 GCA_016934355.1 Candidatus Bathyarchaeota archaeon
CAAGAAGAGCGTGACGCTGAACCTCAAGGACGACGACGCAACCACGGCGCTGCACCGCATAGCCGAGAGGTGCGACGTCGTGCTGGAGAACTACAGGCCAGGCGTCACCAAGCGCCTCGGCGTTGACTATGAGGCCCTGAGCAAACGTAACCCGCGGCTCGTCTACTGCAGCATAAGCAGCTTCGGGCAGAGCGGCCCCTACGCTCAGTGGCCCGGCTACGACCTCATAATCCAGGGGATGGGCGGCCTCATGGGGCTCACAGGCGAGCCCGGGCGGCCCCCCGTCCGCGTCGGCATGGCGGTCACGGACCTCTGCGCCGGGATGTACGCCGTCATAGGGATACTCGCCGCGCTGAGGTCGCGGGAGGAAACGGGCGCCGGCCAGTACATCGACGTCTCCATGCTGGACGGCAGCGTGTCGTGGATGACCTACGCGGCGGGCAGCTACTTCGCCACCGGAGAAGTCCAGCCAAGGATGGGTTCGGCTCACCCCAGCATCGTGCCCTACCAGGGTTTCCCTACAGGGGACGGCAAGTACATCCTGATAGCCTGCGGGAACGACAGGCTCTGGGGGATGCTCGTCGACGCCATGGGCGCGGAGAGGCTGGGAGAAGACCCGCGGTTCACCACAAACGCCCTCAGGGTCAAGCACATGGACACGTTGATCCCTCTCCTTGAGGAAGAGTTCAAGAAGAGGCCAAGGGACGAGTGGCTTGAGAAGCTCCGCGGCATAGGGTTCCCCAGCGGCCCCGTCTACACGATGGACGAGATATTCAGCGACCAGCAGGTCCTCGGCCGTGGCATGCTAGTAGAGACCACGCACCCCAAGGCTGGGAAGGTGAAGCAGGTGGGGCCGGTGCTGAAGTTCAGCTCCTCGCCCTGCGTGGTCGGCGACACCCCGCCAACCCTGGGCCAGCACACGGAGGAGGTCCTCAGGGAGCTCGCAGGGTACAGCGACGAGGAGATCAGGCTCCTGAGGGAGAAAGGCGCAACCTAGATTTTACGTGCGACAAAGAGGACCGTAAGGTACGGCCTCTCAACCACGCCGCCGTAATCCTCGTCTATACCTTTCCCTATACCCTCGTACAGCAGGCTCTTGACCTCTCTGGGCAGCGCGTGGTGATCCGAGTAGGTCTCCAGCAACCGCAGATAGTCCGTCTTACTGTAGCTGCGCGTCCAACTGTACCGCTTGACCACTGGCTTCTCAAATAGGCGTGAAGACCCTATCTGAGCCCGGATTTCCTGTATCCTCTGATCCGTGGACGGCCTGTCACGGGGGTCACCCCACTCAGGGACCACGCGGCGATAGACCCTCTGCACGGCCTCGAAGAAACCCGTGTAAGGGGTGGGGTGTAGGTTCCAGAACAACGCGATGAATCCCCCTTCCCTGAGGGCTGCAGCCGCCTTCGCGTAACCAGCCAAGGGATCGACCCAGTGCCAAGCGGTGCCCGAGGCCACGAGATCGAAGCCCTCCGTAGAAACCCAGTCCTCAAACCTCGACACGGTGAACCCTACAGGGTAACCGCTGAGCCTCCTCCTCGCCACGTCGACGAGGCTGCCGCCCGGGTCCACGCACAGCACGGTGTAACCCCTCTCCGCGAAGCCGACGGTCGCCTGACCAGTGCCGCAGCCCACCTCCAGCACCCTAGCGCCGGTCTTAAGGCCTGTCAGCGACGCTATGTCGTCGAACAACTCATCGGGGTAGCCGGGCCGAACAGCGTCGTAGGCTTCAGCCGCATCGTCGAAGGCGTTGGACATCTTTCTTTTGTTGGATGAACCGTTCATTTATCGGTTCTGAAGGCCATCGGCCGAATCCCGGATCACTGATTCGGTCAGGCTTCGTTGAAAGCTTATCTACGCAGTGGACGCCTGATCGTTCATGAAGATCATAGAGGACTATGTCGCCCGGAACCCGGGTTCGAGGAGGCTCCACGCGGAAGCCGGGAAGGTTCTTCCCTCAGGCAACACGCGCTCCGCGCTCTACTGGCAGCCGTTCCCCCTATGCATGAGGCGCGGCTCCGGGAGCCACATCTGGGACGTGGACGGCAACGAACGCGTCGACTTCAACTACAACAACACCACCCTCATCCTCGGCCACAACCACCCAAAGGTCGTGGAGGCGGCCAAGGCCCAGCTGGAGAAGGGCACCGTGCTGGGGGCCCCCACCGAGACCGAGCCGAGGCTCGCAGAAGAGATAGCGAGGAGGCTCAAGGGCGTCGACAGGGTGCGGTTCACCCCTTCCGGCACCGAGGCGAACATGCAGGCGGTGAGGGTAGCCAGGGCGTACACCAGGAAGCCGCTGCTGGCGAAGTGCATGGGCGCCTACCACGGCTCGTGGGACGCCGTCCCCATGACACCGGACTCGGCTGGCATCCCCCAGAAGGTCAAGGACTGCACAGTCTACTTCCCGTACAACGACGGAGACGCCGCGGAGAAAACGATCAGGAAGCACCGTGACCAGCTAGCCGCCGTCATCGTGGAGCCCACCATGAGGGACATGACGCCTAGGCCCGGCTTCCTCGAGGCTGTGAGGGAAGCTGCGACGGAGAACGACGTCCCCCTCATCTTCGACGAGGTCATATCATTCAGGCTCAGCCCAGGCGGCGCGCAGAGCCTCTACGGGGTCACCCCCGACATCACCACGATGGGCAAGATAATCGGCGGAGGGTTCCCTGTGGGCGCCTACGCTGCATCTGATGAGCTTTTCGAGCCGCTCCAGATACCCGAGGCAAGGCTCCCCGACGTGGCGTCACCGCTTCTAGGCTTCTCGGGCACCTTCAACGCCCACCC
>JAFGTA010000082.1 GCA_016934355.1 Candidatus Bathyarchaeota archaeon
AGCCGACGGACTCTAACCCCTGTAAGGCGCTCGCCGAGAGCGTCAAGGGGTACACGCCCTTCGTGTACGGCAGCAGGCTCTTCGAGGCGGCGGCGTACAGGTATGGCACCCAGTTCAACGAGAACAGCAAGAGCCCCGCCGCCGCGAGCTTCTTCCCGGAGGCTTTCCACAACAGCGTCATGGCGAGGGAGGCGCCGCCCGAGCTGCTGAGAAACACATGTGCCGTCATACTACGTGACCCCAAGGAATCTGAGGAGACGGCTGCGAAGATAAGCAGGTTCACAGACCTGATGGCGGAGAGCTTCGGCCGCGTCGTGGAGGTGGAGGCTCACGGCGAGGGCAGGCTGGCGCGCATAGTCTCGGCGCTGCTCATAGGTGACCACGCCAGCGCCTACCTTGGCATCCTTTACGGGCGTGACCCTAGCTCCACCGACTCGATACGGACGCTGAAGGGCACGTGAACCTATTTATCCCATGCCCCATCATCATACAATCGAAATGGTGGTCGAGGTGGACGACTCGGGCTGGGGCGACCTAGTCGGAGGAGCCGTCATAGTGATGAGGCGGGTGGGGACCAACGAGAAACACGTCGGCGAGATACCGCTAGCCATGTTCCGTGAACCCGACTTCAAGTACAAGGAGTACCTCAGAGCCACCACCCAGATCATACTGGAGGGGATCGACGCACTCAACGTTGAGCGCAATGAACCCCTCCACATCTGCACCGGGTACATATTCACCTCGGCTAAGGAGACCCTGCGCGAACTCGGCTACACCGTAAAGGAGGTGAAGATCACAGGAGCGACCCAGGAGCTGGCGGAGCGCGAGTTCATCGCGAGCCTCGTCAGGCTTGGCGTCGGGAGCCGCGGCGAGACGGCGGAGATGAGGAGCTTCGAAGGCTTCCTAGAATGGGTCCACGAGGACTTGGGGGGGCGGGAGCGGTTCGTGAAGACCGGCTGGAAGAGCTGGGAGAAACACAGGGGGAGAAAATGAGTTGATAGAAAGACGAAGAAACAGGGTTTCGATAGCGGTGCCCGCGTCCATGGTAAGCGAGTACGGGCACCTCAGAGAGAAGACGGAGGCGCTAGGGCAGCTGGGGCGAGCGGCGGCCATCTACAGGGTCGAGGAGATAATCATCTACCCGGACGAGCCCGACGAGAGCATCCTGATGAAGTACGTGCTCGGCTACATGGAGACACCCCAGTACCTCCGCAAGTACCTCTTCAAGAAGCGGCCCGAGCTAGGCTTCGCCGGCGTGCTGCCGCCGCTGAGGACCCCCCACCACCCCCTGGAGGACAAGGCTGAACACCTCAAGGAGGGCGAGGTGCGGGAGGGCGTCGTCACCAACGTACTGGACGGCGGGTACATGGTCGACGTCGGCGTCGACAGGTTCATCGAGGTAAAGGGAAAGGCTCACCGTGGCAGCCGCGTCACGATGCTCGTCAAGAGCACCGAGCCCCTCATGCTGCAGCCGACGCGGAGAAGCCTCGTCAAGATGTACTGGGGCTACGAGCTGCGGGGCAGCCGGCAGAGGCTCAGCGAGCTCGGTCACAGCCCAGAGTGGGACCTGACCATAGCGACGTCGCGGATCGGCGAGCCCTTCGACGCGGTGCGGCACAAGATGGAGAAGCGGTGGAGGGGAAGCAAGAGGACGCTCATCGCCTTCGGCGGCCACAGGGAAGGGGTCCACGAGATCATAGGGCGTGAGGGGAAGCGTGCCGAGGAGTGCTTCGAGTACATCGTGAACACCGTCCCGGATCAGGGCACCGAGACCGTCAGGACCGAGGAGGCAGTCCACGCAACGCTGGCGCTCCTGAATACGTTTAAAGAGTGAGCCTCGAATATTATTCGTTTCAGAGGGGAGTGAACGTGGCAAGCGATGACGCCATAATAGAGTCGGAGCTCAAGGGGAAGACCCTCCTCGTCTACATGCATATACTCAAAAACCCTGCAGAGGCCGTGGGCGTCCGCGAGGTGCAGAGAGAGCTGGGGTTCAGCAGCCCCAGCGTCAGCAGCTACCACCTGAACAAGCTCATGGATCTGGGCCTCGTCGAGAACGTCTACGGCGACTACAAGCTCGTACGGGAGGTGAAGGTGGGTGTCCTCCGCCAGTTCGTCACCCTCGGCGGCGTCATGCTGCCCCGGTACCTCTTCTACGCGGTGCTCATGACCACCATGCTGGCCACGTACCTGCTGCAGACGCCGTTCTACCCGTCGAGGGACGCCGTCACCACGCTGGTGATGGGACTCACCCCCACCGTCATACTCTGGTACGAGACCTACAGGATATGGAGGGACCGCCCGCGGTGACTGTTCTAAATGCAGAACAAGCCCACCGGCGGGTGGATGCGCCTGTTCTAATCTCTAGCATTAAAGCGTTTGGTGACTGGAGGTATATCGATTAATAGCAGGCTGATGGCGTACATGGTGGTCGCCGTGGCGCTGGGGTACACGCTGATATCCGCGGTGCCCGGGCAGATAGCGGTCTACACGGAGCCGCCCATGCTCACGACGACCGAGAGCGCACCAGACGAGCAGGGAGGACGCATACTGTCAGGCGAAGCCGGCGCCAACGCCACTGAAACCCCTCCTGAGCCGGAGATGTACACTGATTCAGAGGAGGACCTTACAGGTTCACGCCCTCAAGTCCCTGAGCCAATGCGCCTCGGCGTGGAGAACACGTTCGAGATGTACAGGTGGTGGGCACTGGACCTGGGCATAGCCTTATCCGTGTACTGGGTCGCCAGGCGAAGGTTCAGTTAAGCCATTCTTCGCCGCGGCTTGATCTTCATACCCGTGCTTTTGGATCAGACCCGTTCAACACCGACGAGAAATAATTACATCATATATCCACTATATGCTAGCATTATTGTATGTTGCCGAAATAATAACGTATATATACAGTCCACCCCGCTCTGCACCGATTCGAAAGGTGAATCAAATGGAACAAAGCAAGTTAATAGCAATCGTACTAGTAGCCGGGCTACTGGTAGGAGCCGGAGCAGGATACACCTTCGCGCCTAAGGCGGCCACCAACGGAGACGGGACGAACACAGTCACAGTGGAGAAGGCCCCCCTCGACGGTAAGACCGTCAAGTACGGAGACCTCTACGCCTCCACGGGCGAGCTGGAGACGGCTGTACCCCTGGTGAACGAGATCATCCTACCCGACATCAACGGATTCGCCGAGCAGCTAGGCTACGACGTAGAGTTCGAAGGCCTCATAGACGAGGCGAGCGGACAGGCCGCGACGCACCTGGAGAAGATCCAGGCCTTCAAGACCATGGACGTTAACCTCATCATAGGCGGCCGCTGGAGCAGCATGGCACAGGCATCACTGAGCTACGTCAACCAGAACAACATGCTTCTCTTCAGCCCATCGAGCACCAGCCCGCTTCTAGCGTTACCCGACGACAACCTGTACAGGATGTGCCCCATCGACACGTTGCAGGCCCCCGCCATGGCGGAGATGCTGTGGAGCTACGGTATCGAGGCCGTGATAGTGATGCAGACGGCGGACGCCTACGGCGACGGTGTCTACAACATCTTCAATACCGAGTACCCCGCCCGCGGCGGAGTCATACTTGAGCGCATCAGGTACGCCGTCGAGGCTACCGAGTTCAGCAACTACCTCGCGACGGCCGAGGACATCGCCAAAGACGCGGTGGAGCAGTACGGCGAGGAGCACGTAGGAATCATCCTGGTCGCGACGGGCGGAGCGGTCACCATGGTAACTCAGGCCAAGGACTTCCCCTCCATCTACAGCGTCAAGTGGTTCGGCTGCGACAGCACGAGCCTCGTGCAGCAGTTCATCGACGACGCCAGCGAGTACGCAGACCACCTGAAGATATTCAGCACCAACGCCAGCCCAGGCGAGTCAGCCAAGTACAGCGACCTAGACGCCAGCTACCGCGCCCTCGTGGGGCAGCAGCCAGGCTACTACACGACGACGACCTACGACATCAGCTGGGTTCTGGCGACAGCCGTGCTGGAGTCTCAGAGCACAGACGCAGTTGACGTTGTCCCGATAATCGACGACGTCGCCTACAACTACTGGGGAGCCAGCGGCTGGTGCCGCCTCAACGACGACGGCGACAGGTACGGCTCAGACTACCTTATCTGGGGCTACGGGCCCAACGCCGAAGGCGAGCTCGATAACGTCTGCTACGGAATCTACCAGAGCGCCACCGGAGAGGTGGTCTGGTACAGCGACGTGCTGGGCTACGTCCCACCGGGCCATAACTAGGCCCCACCCCTTTTCTAGACTCTTTTTATCTTCTTCTTGACCAACTCGGCTCTCTCACGCAGCTCGCGCTCATCTATGCACACGACTGAGCCAAAGGACTCGACGACGGCAGAGGCACAGGCGGAGCCCATGGCTCCGGCGGCTTCGACGTCGTCTGTCCTCAGAAGCTCCGCGAAGAACCCGACCATGTACGCGTCCCCCGCACCAGTCTCGTCGACCACCTTCGTCCTATAGGCAGGTACATGGTGCACATATCCTCCCTCGGAGACGAGGCTGCCTTCACCGCCGAGAGTGACTGCGGCGACCTCCACCCCTATATCGATCAGCCTCTTCAAGGCTCGGGCAGGTTCATAGATCCCTGTGACCATCGTGAGCTCACTGAGGGAAGACTTGTACATGGCGACCCGCCGCAAAACCTCCTCGTTACGCCACGGCTTATTGCGTATTCTGCCCACACCCTGGACGTGCCGCACGAGCCCCTGAGGGTCGAGGGCGACGACCCCTCCCAGCGACTCTAGCACAGTATTGGAGATCTCTCCGATTATAGGCGACACGATAACATGATCCGGCGGGTCAACGGGGGCCTCGACGGGGCTGCACACGCTATCCACAGACATGCGTCTCCCTCCGCCCGTGTAGTCGAGGACGAACCTGGTGGTTGGACTGCTCTTGACCTGAGTTGATAGGTCCACGCCGCGCCCCTTGTACCACTCTGCGTACTCCTCCGGGAAGTCAGGGCCGACGCACGTGAACACCTTGAGCCTGACGTCGAGGAGCTCCGAGAGGCACAGCATGTAGGTGGGTGGCCCCCCGAGCCGCGTCCACTCGCCCCCGGGAGTTATCACCCTGTCTATGGCTACGTGACCTATTGCACCCAGTTCGAGCATCGTCAGATATTTCTGCTGAGCAGTATTAAGGTGTCGCGGGATCGGAAAGGTACAATAACTCTGGCTCCCTGATCCAACCGTGATTCTATGGTTAGACCCATGACCGAGACCAACCTCGTAAGCGCCTTCGCCGGCGAGAGCCAGGCCCACATGAGGTATACGATCTACGCCGAGAGAGCCGACCAGAAGGGGTACCCCAACATCGCACGGCTGTTCAGGGCGGTCGCCTTCGCCGAGAGGATACACTCTGGCAACCACTACAAAAACATCCAGCGCATGGGGGACACCACCACGGTGTCGGGGGCCCTCTTCGGCAGCAGGACAGTCGAGGAGGACCTGCGGAACGGGATAGACGGCGAGCACTTCGAGATAGACGAGATGTACCCCGCCTACATGGAGGTCGCGAAGGCCCAGAAGGAGTACGCCGCGGAGATCAGCTTCAGGTTCGCCTGGGAGGCCGAGAAGACCCACGCCGCCTTCTATGAGAGGTCGCTGGACGCGGTGCAGAACGAGAAGGACCTTGAGCTGGGCCAGATGGGGGTCTGTCAGGTGTGCGGCTACACAGTGGAGGGGGAGCCCCCCGAGAGGTGCCCCATCTGTAAGGCGAAACGTGAGAGGTTCAGACTCTTCCCCTAGCTTCATGCGGCTTTAACCTTAGTATAAAACCGGTTCCCTGTTCGATAACCTCTTAATAACCGATCCTCTCAGATAGACTAGTTTCAGGCCCCCGGTGGACGCTTCGATGAAGACAAGATCAGCGCTGCTGATGACGACCCTAGCCCTACTGCTTGCGCCGGCCGTCCACGCCCAGGATTATACCCCAAAGACGCTGGACGTGCTCATCTACGGCGACGGCGTCGCCCAGATCGGCTACGCGGCGGAGACTGACCCCTCGCTTGTTAGGGTTGACATCGGGTTGCCGGGTTTCCCCTACGAGAGCCTGCTTGTGGTTGACCAGGACGGGCTGCCTCTCGACGCCTCGGTCTACGAAGATGGCGTAACGGTGGACACATTGGGCTCCACTGGCGTGGAGCTCACCTACCTGACGTCCTCCCTTACGAGCAAGACAGGGTCGATCTGGACACTGAACGTATCATCGGCGATATCCGTGGGCATCACCCTCCCAGAGGGAGCCACCATCATAAACCTCAGCGACGTCCCCATAGAGATTGGCACCGTGGAGGACAAGCCGTTCCTCAGGATGCTCCCCGGCGAGATATCGGTTTCCTACCTAACCAGCGTCTTCGACGTCAGGGGTAAGTCCGAGGACGCCATCGCGGAGGCGCAGCAGCACATTCAGTGGCTGCTCGACGAGGGGCTTATCTTAACGGAGGCGGTGAGCCTGTTCCAGCAGGCTGTCGAAGCCTTCGACCAATCCGACTACTCAGGGGCTCTTCAGCTCGCGGGTGAATCGATAGACACGGCGGACGAGGCCCAGGCTGAAGCCGTGCAGGCGGCGGAGATGATAGCCGCTGCAACCCTAGCCGTGTCGGAGGCGGTGTCCGATGGGAGGACGGGGGGCGTCTCAGACGCTCAGCAGCTTCTGGCGCAGGCGACGTCCGCGTACGGAGACGGCGAGTACTCGGCCGCCTACGGCTACGCCTCTCAGAGCCAGGCCGCCGCCATGAACGCCGAGAAGCCGCAGAGCTATACGCTGTACATCGGCGCAGGGATAGCGGCGTTAGTCTTGGGCGCCGGGCTCTTCCTCCGCGTCAACAGGCGTGAAGGCTCTACTGGAGAGAAGGAGCTGCTTGAAGTGGACCTAGACGCGTTGTTCGAGGACAACCCCGAGCTGCGGATGGACGACAGGGAGATAATCAAGTTTATAGCCGAGTCCGGTGGCGAGCTGTTCGCCAACGAGATAAGGGAGAGGTTCGACATCCCCCGGACCAGCGCCTGGAGGAGGATCAGGCGGCTGGAGAGCCTGGAGATCATAGAGGAGAGGAAGGTGGGAGGCCAGAGCCTCATCAGCATCCACATGAGGTACCGGAAGTGAGAGACGTGAAACACCTGTTCCGCCCCATTCCTGCGGGTTCCTATAATACCGCCGCGGGAAGACGTAGTGACAGGATGAACAGGACAAGAATAGCCGCGGCGTTCATGCTGGCGCTGATATGCGTTTCAGCGGGCTTATCAGTGTACGCCCAGCCGCAGCTGTCATCAAGTGCAGCGAACGTCTACGCCCAGCCCAGCGGAGCCTACGCAGTCAGCGGAACAGCGAGAGCTGGGGCGCTGGTGACAGTGGAGTTCACTGGCTCAAACGGCGACACCTACTGCTACAACTTCACGGTTCAGGCGTCCGGCACGTTCACGACCGATGTGCCGCTGCCTGAGGACATGAGCCCCGACCTGTACATCGTCCAGGCCCGAGTGGGGGAGGAAACGGTTCACTCCTCCAGAGTTCTCGTCTCCCCCATGAGGCCCCTGGATGTGCTCCAGAACATGGTGGAGGCCATCCAGCGGACGAAGCAGGCGCTCGAGGTGTACATGGCCGGGCTCGAGGAGAGCGGTGGAGAGGCGCCCTCGCAGGTGAGAGAGGCTTACCGCGACGCCATTGAGGCGCTTGAGCAGGCGCGCCGTTACTACGGCGACGAACAGTACGAGGCCGCGCTTACGCAGGCAAGGAGAGCCCAGACCCTGTTCCAGAGGGCGTTTAAGGCCGTCACGGAGCCGGAGGCGTCCACGACAGACGCGGCTCCCTCCCCGGAGATAACTAGAGCAAGGAAGATGCTCGATGAGCTGTGGAAGGTTTCGCAGAGGTTAACCGATAACGGGTACAACGCCTCGGCTCTCAACAGGGCGCTACGCGAGGTGGAGGCGCAGATAGATGAGGCCGAGCGGATGCATAACGCGGGCGACCGTGAGGGAAGCCAGCGCCGAATCAAGGCCGCCATCGAGTCCATGAACAGGCTGAGGACGAGGCTGGAGCAGCTGTTCCAGCAGGTCAAGGCACGGCTGGCGGCTAGGTACAGCGAGGACATGGCGAACAGGGTGGAGGCGATGCGTACGACCCTGAGCCAGTACCAGAACAGGATATCCGTGAGCGAGAGGTCCAGCGCGTTGAACACGCTTCAGGCGACGGAGCAGAAGCTCAGCCAGCTCAAGGCGAGCCTCCAATCCGGTAACTTGGAGATGGAGACGCTTGAGGAGCTGAGCGACGACATAGACGAGGCGGCGTCCAACGTCCTCGACGACGAGACTAGGAACACCCTCAGAGAGATCGATAAGGCACAGGCAAAGATAGAGGCCCTGAAGAGGCTGGAGCGGATGGGCTACACGCTGAGCCCCACACTCGCCGACAGCCTCAGGAGGCAGTACACGCTGCTGGAGCTTCTGAAGATGAGGCTCATGAACAGCACACAGCTTGCGCAGGCTCAGCCAACTGATTCTTCGAACAGAACAATCACCAAGACGAACCCGAGCAACGAGACAAACTCGAAAACGGAAGACAACACCGCCGCGTCGCTGACTCCCTAAGGAAAAATACTTCTCCTATAGAAGCCAATACACAGTGATCACCTTGGTTGACTGCTGGCTTCCCTACGGCGAGACCCAAGTCTACGTCTCCGTGGACATGGACAACCTCATTAAAATACTTGAACCAGAAACCGGGCGCGAGCCCAGACAGGTGGCGGAGGAGATATCCCTTGCCCTCGACGAGCCCACAGGCTCCGGCACGCTGGACGAGCTGGTCAAGCCGGACTGCCGCGTAGCCATAGCCGTCGACGGCTCCATGGAGCCGGGCATAGCGTCACAAGCCGTGGCAGCCATCGTCAAACAACTCGTTGAACTCATCGTGCCACGGGACAGGATCACCGTAATCGTGGGGAACGCCGAGAGGGAGAGCGGCAGGACGAGGCTGGTCAACGCCTTAACCGAGGCCAGCGGCGTGGGGCAGGTGCGGCTTGTGAACCACACTAGGACGTCGACCAACCTCGGGGAGGCAGGGAGCACCATCGGCGGAACGACCGTGAGGCTCAACAGGGACTACCTGGACGCGACGCTGCGTATCGCCGTAGGCGAGACGAGGATGGACAGCCACGTGGGGTTCACCGGCGCATACGCCGCGCTGCTTCCAGGCATAGCCTCCATCCAGACCATCCAGGACATCAGGAAACTCTACTTCAAATCCGAGGTCACCCCCGGCGTCATCGAGCTGAACCCCATAAAGGAGGAGACCGTGGAGGCGGCGAAGACCGCGGGAATAGACTTCGCCGTCAACCTGGCCGTCGACCCCAGCGGCGGCTTCATGGGCGCCTACGCGGGCGGCTTCGAGGAGTCGTGGGGTCAGGCCGTCACCCAGCTTGGAGGCAGCTACGAGGTCAAGGCTGAGGGGAACGCCGACATCACGGTGGTGAGCGCCGGGGGAGACCGCTTCGACTACAGCCTCTACAAGACGGCGTGGGCTCTCGCTGGCGCAGCCGCCGTCACCAAGCGGAACGGGTCTATACTTCTCCTCGGGGAGTGCACCGAGGGGCTTGGGGCGGACTCATTCACCAAGCTGTCGCGGGTCATGGACCTATCAGAGTTCGAGAGAAGATACGAGTACGGCGCCGAGGCGCTGCAGCTTATCAGGAAGGTCACCCACAGCAACAGGGTAATACTGGTGTCGGCGCTGCCCCAGTACCTCGTGGAGCCCCTCGGGATGGAGGCAGCTAGGACGACCAACGAGGGCTACGAGCGGGCGATGGGTGGCCGCCGCGGGAGAGGCACCTACGTCATACCCTACGGGTGCACCACCAAGGCCGTGCAGTAGCCACCCGTGTGTCTGTGCCCTCTTCTGGCAATCCCTTAAACCGGCTCCCCATGGGTGGTGTGTCGGGGACTAGCTGCATTGGAGGTACTACTGCTAAACCTACTGCTAGCGATACTTGCGTCGATCCTAGCGATATACATGGCGTCCACGAGGCAGCACAGGAGGGCAAGACTCACCGCCGTCCTACTCCTAGCGGGGGCACTCTGGTGCTACGGCTACGGGCTGGAGATGTTCTTCACGAGCCTCGAGGACAAGCTGTTCTGGGCCAAGTTCCAGTTCATCGGGCGGGCCATGGTGAACGCGTACCCGTTGTTCCTCTTCAACTACTTCGAGGACGACAGGTACATCACGAGGAGGAACGTGGCGCTCCGAAGCGTCGTGCCCGCAGCCATCGTTTTACTCGCCTTCACAAACGGCGCCCATGGACTGGTCTTCGAGGCGGCAACGATAAACCTTCTCGACCTTAACGGCCCCCTGATCATAACACGGGGCTTCGCCTTCAACCTGTTCCAGTTGTACATGTACGTCATGATCGCATCCGCAAACATCTACGCTATCAGGCGGATCAGCGAGAAGCACAGCAACTCAATTAGGATATTCATCGGGGGCCTCGGGATAGCGTCGGTGCCCCTCATCGCTTCCTTCTACACGGACTTCTATGTAAATAACACTCAGGTGTCCTACATGTCCCTAGCCTTCACTGCCCCCATACTTTTACTGATGTTCCTGGTGCCTTCGCGGTTCAGGCTCGGCTCGGTGCTGCCTCTGGCGTACGCCTCGATGATCGGCGGCATGGGCGACATGGTGCTCGTCTCCAACATGGCCGGAAAGGTTTTCCACGTGAACCCGTCGGCACGTGAAAAGCTGAGCGAAATACATCAGATTCCCGCCGACACGGTGGAAGGTAAACCCGTTTCAAGCCTAATACCCCAGTTGAATGAGGCACACGGCTCGCCACCCCCCGAGGGTTCAGTCGTGGCTCTTGGCGGCGGCCACTACCACCTATCCAGCTTCATGCTCAGGAACCGGAGAGGCAAGGCCAACGCGAACGTCTACGTGCTAAGGGACATCTCAGACAGGATAAGGGTCGAGGACAACCTCCAGACCCTGCACCTCTATGCCACAGAGATAGCGAAGGCGGCTGACATGGAAGACATCGGCGAGATAACGTACCAGACCCTGTACGACTCTCTCGGGTTCAAGGCCGGCGGCCTCATAGTCGCCAGCGATGGATGCATGTCTCCGCAGAAGACGTGGGGCGTGAACGACGTATGGGTGAACACGTCCCTGATACCCAGCCACGGCGTAACCGATCTCGACGGCGAATCAAAGATAAACGAGATACAGGGCGAGTCCATCGACTACGCGCCCTACCAGTCGATGCTCATCACTCCGATCAGCTCAGAGTCCGATTCATTCGGCTTCCTCTTCGTCCTCGAGAAGAACAGGGACCGCTTCGACTCTACTGACAGGATGCTCCTTGAGACCCTGTCGAGGCATCTGGCCTCGTCGTTCATCAGGCTAAACCACGAGAAACAGCTGAAGGAGATACAGAAGAAGGAGATCAAGCAGATACTCGAGGGCGCGAACAGGGTCTCGAGCCTTGTCCGACACGACCTCCGGGGCCCCCTCCAGACTATCAGGAACGCCTCGTACCTCATCAAGAAGAGCCCCGCGAACATAGAGCAGATGGCCCCAGTAATAGACAAGAGCGTCGACTACATGGTGAAGGTCCTCGAGGACCTGTCGTACACGGACCACAAGACCCTGGACAAGGTGAATCTCGACCTCAACAACCTCATAATCCAGAGCCTACGCCAGATCATCATACCCCACGGTGTGGAGATAAAGACAAACTTCACGAAGGAGATAAAGTGCCCAGTCGACAAGGTGAGCATCCATAGGGTGTTCGATAACCTGATACGGAACTCCATAGACGCGATGCCTAAAGGGGGCACACTCAGCGTTTCGACGGAGAGACAGGAAAACGTTGTCGAGCTGGTCGTCGAGGACACCGGCCAAGGCATCGAGAACCTCAGAGACGTCTCCGTGCCGTTCAAGACGACGAAGAGGAACGGCATGGGGCTGGGCCTCGTGTCGTGTAGGCAGGCGGTTGAGGCTCACGGCGGCTCCATCAGGGTGGAGTCAGAGGTAGGGGTCGGCACGAGGTTCATCATCGATCTGCCGTGTCAGTGCAGCCTAGACCCGCCTCAGAAGGGGATCAACGCCACCAGCGTCAACGCTATGATCAAGAGGTAGAGCAGGAAGCCCAGCCTCCTGGAGGTGCTGAGGGGGGACAGGTCGTCCAGAGGCTCCATGGACTCGGCGCCCTCCCTCATGAGGAAGAAGGCCACCACCACCCCCATAATCATGTAACCCGAGACCACCAGGAGAATAACGCCTGCGACGCTGACGATCTTATGGGACTCCCTCCCCACAAGAGCCCTCACAACGTGGCCTCCGTCGAGCTGCCACGCCGGGATCAGGTTGATGAACGTAAGCACGCAGCCCACCCACGCCGCGAAGGCGACAGGGTGCATTATCAGCGCATAGCCCTCCGGAGTCGGCCTGATCCAGTCTGACAGATACTCCAGTACCTTCGGCAGAGGAATCTGCTGGAACCTGACATCGGCGAAACCTCTCATCCACTCGACGACCTGACTCTGGGGCACCACGAAGCTGAGCCTCAGCCCGACCACCGCCATCAACATCGTCACGAGGAACCCCGCAATGGGGCCGCTTATCCCGAGGTCGAAAAGCATGTCCCTGTTCACAGGGGGCTCACGCTGGGTAATCACGGCGCCGAGGGTGCCGCCCATCCCGGGGGGCGCCGGGATGAAGTAGGGGAGGCTCGCCTCGATGCCCCTCCTCGTCGAGATGTACCTGTGCCCGAGCTCGTGCAGCCCGAATATTGTGATAATGGCGAAGGTGAAGAGAAGGGCGTTAAGAAACACGGGGGTGCCCCTCATGAGGGACTCGGTGAGCACCGGGTTATTACTCCTTATGTAGCCGTCGATAAACACCGTGACCACGGTGGCCGCGAAGAGAACGAGGTTCCGCCGATAATCGCCTGGGTCGAACTCCTCCCTGCCGAGGATCGATATCTGGTAGCTGTCCACGATCCACCTGATCCTCGGGAGATAGCCCAACGGCCTCAGGTCGTCGGCGAGGGCCCTGAACGCGTCCTTCATGAGGTTCTGCCTGAACCCCTTACCACGGGTCCTCACTATGAAGGTCGGCGTGGTCCGCTCCCAGTAGGGCTCGACGACGTCGAACCGGTTCTCCACAGCCTCGACGTACCGGGGGTCCATCACACGCTGGGGCCCGGGCTCCTGCTCTCCCATCCAACTTATCTTGATCCGGAACCCTAAAAAGCATCCCTGGGTCCAATCCCGAATTATTTAAATCTATAAAGGCTCACCTTTTTGGGAACCGATTTGACCGATACGGGGTTCCACGTACGGGTGTTCAGGTCGGACGACCTGGAACGCGTGATGCAGATCAACACGGCTTGCCTACCCGAGAACTATAGCACCTACTTCTACAGGGACCTCTACCAGAAGTACCCCGACACGTTCATGGTGGCCGAGGCAGACGGGGCGATACAGGGATACATCATGCTGCGGATAGAGCGGGGCTGGTCTAAGATCGGTAAGCTCACCCCCGCGAAGCTCGCCCACGTCGTATCCATCGCGGTGATGGAGGACTACCGTAGGCGGGGCATCGGTAAGGAACTCATCGTCCAGGCGATGAGGAGGGCACGCGAGATATACGGGTCGTCCGAGGGCTACCTGGAGGTCAGGATAAGCAACGAACCTGCGATAGGGCTCTACGAGAAGCTCGGGTTCCAGAAGGTGAAGCGGAACTACGGCTACTACATGGACGGCGAGGACGCCTGGGTCATGGCTTTCCTCATCGAGGGCCTTTAGGAACCGTTATTTACCGCGCACCCACAGCTACATGCGGTGCCGATATGGATATAGTCGACGTAATGAGCATAGTTATCCTCCTGTTCTCCTTCGGCGTCTTCTACTGGTTCGGGCGCTTCACCATGAAACTCATCAAGCAGCACTATAACATCTATCCGCTGCTTTACGGGCTCGAGGAAGCGGAGAAAGAGAAGAGGCGCTGAGCCGCCCAGACCCGGCTCCCGTACGATGCTTAGTAACGCATCTAGCAGCATCGTCTCCGTTAGCCCCACTGATATCGGCGGTCGTCTCCTGCACGTATACGTTACATATTTAGGCATCCATACCTTAACGGTAGAGACTGGAATGAGGGGAAGCTCACTAATCCCGTGGACAGAGGTCAACAGCTGGTCCTGCGTGGCCTGCGGCAACTGCTGCGTAGGCTACCGTGTGCCCCTGAAGATGGACGAGATGGTGAGCGTGAGCGCCCGCTACGGCGCCGATGTTCTCGAGTACGGCATGGGGAAGGCGTACCTCAGGAACCAGAGCAACGGGCGATGCATATTCCAGAAACCCCTCATGGACAGGTGGATATGCACGCTGCAGGGCACCAAGCCCACAGCGTGCAGGCTCTTCCCGTTCAGGATACACACGAAGCCCGTCTACAAGCGGGGGGACAGCGCCGCCATACACTTCGCCGGTAAAACCTACTACCTCTACATGGACCCTGACTGCCACGGAATAGTCCCGGGCAAGCCCAGCGACAGGTTCAGGGACCAGATCGTCCCGGAGATACTCAGCATCGGCGTGGGCCTCCCCGTGAAGCAGAGGTACACTACCTCGAAGAGCATCCACTGGCGACCCATCTGAGAAACCTCTAATACCCTGTCGAAGAGATTCTCAAGGATTCAAGATGAGTGTACCCATCACGGTGGCTGGGCTCACGGTTAAACCCGGCGAGAAGGCTCAAAGCGTACTCACCATCCCCGACTTCTGGGCAGACGGCCAGTCCATGGAGATTCCCTTCATGGTTCTCCACGGGGCGAAGCCCGGGAAGACCCTCTACGTGCAGGTAGCCCAGCACGGCTCCGAGATAATGGGCCTCGACGCGCTGAGGCGCCTCATCCAAGAGCTGAACCCGGCCAAGATGAGGGGGACCCTCATCTACTGCCTGCCCAACCCGCTGGCGTTCAGGGAGAAGGCGAGGGCCACCATGTTCGACCCGAAGCCAGGCGGCATGAACAGGGTCTGGCCCGGCGACCCCGAGGGGAGCCTAACCGAGAGGATGGCACACAAGATTTGGACAGAGCTGGTGCTGGGGCACGCGGACGAGGTGGTGGACCTTCACACGGCGAGCCGCCACTGCCCCGTCTGGGTCTACTACGAGGCCGACGGCGTCTCCGAGCTTGCGCCGAGGGAGACCGCGGAGAGGTCCGAGGAGATGGCACGTCTCTTCGGCGCCCCGGTACTGTATCTTGAGGCCGAGGCATATGGAGGCAGGAAGACCCTGAGGGCTCAGAGCGTGGACAACGGCATCCCGGCCATTGTACCCGAGCTGGGGGGAGCCGGCCACTTCGACGAGAAGATAGTCAAGCTGGCTCACCGCGGCGTCAGGAACATCATGATCGACCTTGGCATCATCGACGGGAAGGTTGAGCTACCGAGCCGCCAGGTGAGGCTGAGGTGGAGGGCTGACTCCAAGATATTCACGACACACTGTAATCATGGAGGAATATTCGTGCCGGAGGTGAAGGTAGGCGACATCGTCGAACTGGGCCAGCGGCTTGGCTTCATCTACAGCCCCCGGACCTTCGAGACGCTGGAGAGAGTCGAGTCACTGCAGAAGGGCTACGTGTTCTACGTACGCGAGAACCCTGTGGTGCACCAGGGGGACGGGCTGGTGAGCGTCCCCGAAGTAATCGAGTGGCTGAAGAACTAGGGCTCCAGCACCAGCCCCATCACGTAGTCGTCACAGTAGCGGCCGAGAACATAGTTCCAGTGGTTCATGGCCCGCTTTCCCTCGATCTGGTAGCCGCACCGCTCGTACAGCTTGACCGCCCTCTCGTTGATCGTCAAAACCTCCAGCTCCAGCTTCTTGATGCCCTTTGCCTTAGCGACGTCTATGAGGTACTCCGTCATGATGGTTCCGAGCCCTAATCCCTGGTAGTCGTCGTGAACCGTGATGCCGAAGGTGGCCTTGTGCTTGTTATAGCCCTGATTGTGAAACCCGAGGCTGGCTGAGGCGATTGCCCTCACGCCGCCCTCAGTCTCCGTGAAGGCTAGCATGGGCAGCACCCTGTCATAGTTTATTTCCATGAACCAGCCCTCCACCCGCTCCCGGGTGAATGGTATAGGGAGATACTGGAGGCTCTCCCTTGATAGGGAGGCGAACATCTCCCAGACTGGCTCACGGTCTCTCCTCTCCTCAGGCCTAAGTGTCACCCGTGTCCCATCCCTGAGCTGAACGGTTCTCGGCTTAAGCCAGAAAGGCGATTTATCCATGAAACAAGGTTGGGGTATGAGAGATAAAAGTAGGTTGTTAGATGCGTTTCTTCTCGAACTCGGTCTTTATCTCCGCGAGAAGCTCTGGGCTTGTTAGTATCTCGACCGAAGCCATCGCCATGCATTTGGCGCCTACCTCCAGCCCCTTGTCGCCTTCAGGCGTCAAGGTGTGCCCCGCGAAGTCCGTGCTGTGCATCGTGTAGCCCTCGCCGCCTAGGCCGATCATTGGGTGGATGCCGGGCACGACATGGGTCACGTCCGCGAAGTCTGTGCTCCCTCCGGGCGGGGTGACTGCAGCCTCCAGCGGGTCCACGTAGTCGACGCCGAGTTCGTCGAATGTCCTCTGGAACAGCGCCTCCAAAGGCTTGTTGTGTATATTCGACTTCAAGCCATCCGAGACCGTGAGCTTGACCTCGCAGCCGGTCGCGGTGGCGGCTCCCTTTGCGCAGTTCACCACGATGTCCGAGAGGGTAGGGAGATACGTGTCGTCGCTGCTCCTAACACCGAACCTGAGGACAGCCTTGTCCGGGATGATGTTCGAGGCGAGCCCGCCCTCTGTTATGATGCCGTGAATGACTGCGTTGGCGTCCCTCCTGAGCTGCTGCCTGTTGGCATGAACAGACATGTAGGTGATCATGGCGGCGTTCAGCGCGTTTACCCCGTTGTGGGGGTCCGCCGCCGCGTGGGCCGTCCTCCCGTTGAACTCGACGCCTACGCCCTTGACTGCGAGGAAGTTCGCGGTAACCGTGGACTTGCCCGTCGAGGGGTGAATCATGTAGGAGACGTCGACGCCGTCGAATACGCCTCCCTTGGCCATCCTGACCTTTGCCCCGCCGTAGGGGCCGTGGCCCTCTTCCGCGGGGGTCCCTATAACCCAGACTTCGCCGGCCAGGTCCTTCATGACCTTGCTCACGGCTATCCCTGCGCCGATGCCTGCGGTGCCTATGATGTTGTGGCCGCAGCCGTGTCCGACCACCGGGAGCGCGTCGTACTCGGCCAGGAACGCGATGCGTTTGCCGTTGCTGCCCGGCTTGCAGGTAGCCCGGAATGCCGTAGGCAAGCCGGCGATGCCGTGCTCGACTGTGAATCCACGCTCTGCAGCACGCGAGGATAGCAGTTGCGCCGA
Organism: Candidatus Bathyarchaeota archaeon; assembly: GCA_016934355.1. The sequence goes on from JAFGTA010000082.1 coordinate 17,426, forward strand.
GGCATGTTCCTCCTCACTCAGTTCC
>JAFGTA010000083.1 GCA_016934355.1 Candidatus Bathyarchaeota archaeon
CGGCCCCAGCAGGCTCTTCGGAGACTCCGAGTTCACAGGCAGGCCGCCGAGGAGGTCGTTAAACATGGGCATGATGATGATCTCCGGGCTCCCCGGCTCCACGAGGTAGTTCTCCTTGAACGCCTGAACCGGGTCGCCCTCGACCTTGACGTTGTCCTGCTCAAGGAACGCCCTGGCGAGGTGCGCTGCGTCGCATTTTCCCCGTACCCACGCCCGCTCCGTGATCCTGATGCCGAGGGGCGTGTTTAGCATCACGGTGGGGTGGTTGTGGGCCATTACCACGCAGTCGACGCCCGCTATCTCGGGCGGAGGCCACGCGTGGCCGTGTAGGCACGCGACTGTGAAGCCTTCGCCGAAGATCAGGCCCTTGCTGCTGTGGAGTGTGACCTCGTCTGGCAGGTAGTTCTGTATGTTGGCGTCGTGGTTGCCCCGGGTGACGTCGATGTGCTCAACGGCTTCGAGGAGAGAGTTGAAGAAGCCCGGTATCTCACGCTTCTCCTGAAAGCTCGTGGCGGGTACGCCGTGCTTCACGTCGCCCACCAGTATCAGCCTGTCGGGCCTGTGCTCCTCCAGTAGAAACATGAGCTCCTCCAGCATCCTGCTCCACTGGTAAGGGATGCTGATGCCCTGCTTGGCGAGCTCGTACTCCATGCCCAGATGGAGGTCCGCCGCCAGCATCACACGCTCCCCTGACTCGACCATCATGGCGGGATGCGGCGTGAGCAGGCGGATCATACACGGATCACCCAGTGCCACGGAATTTAAACCGTGCACATCCCGGCAACCGTGAAATACCCTGAAGCCACCCCTAAGCCCATGGTCAGCGTGGTGGGCGTCGGCGACAACACTGTGGACAGGTACATGCACCTCGGCCTCATGTTCCCCGGCGGCAACGCCGTCAACGTCCCCGCCCTCGCCGCGAGGTACGGACACACGGCCAGCTACATAGGGTGGCTGGGCAGTGACCCCCACGGCACGCTGCTGCTGAGCTCACTCCGCGAGGAGGGCGTAGACACGTCCCGGTGCCGAGTCGTAGACGCCGCCAACGCCTACTGCGAGGTGGGGCAGATGGACGGCGACCGCGTCTTCCTCAGGAGCAGCCCCGGTGTCAGAGACAGGATCAAGCTGAACGATGAGGACCTCCGCTTCATCTCAGAACACGACGTAGCCCACAGCAGCGTCTACAGCTACCTGGAGAACCAGATCGAGGAGCTAAGCGCCGCCGCCCAGATACTGTCATTCGACTTCTCGCAGGGCTGGACCGACAAATACCTTGAACGTGTACTGCCCCACGTCGACATCGCGTTCCTCTCAAACCCGGAGACGTCGATGGGCGACGCGGAGGCGTTCATGAGACGAGTTCACGATTGTGGTCCAGACCTTGTCGTCCTGACCCGGGGCGACAGGGGTGCGCTGGTGTACGACGGCTCAGACCTTTACAGCCAAGCCGTGGTCGAGACCCATGTGGTTGACACCCTCGGCGCCGGCGACGCCTTCGCCGCCCGCTTCCTCGTTGAACGCCTCTCAGGTAAGACCGTACCCGCCGCGATGAGGCTCGCAGCAGAGTCCGCCGCCGAGACCTGCGGCTACTACGGGGCTTGGGGGCACGGCGCGCCCCTGTGGGAGCATGGAAATAAAGCCGAGTAGCCCCATCTCTACTCGATGTCGGCGCCGCTGAAGGAGCACCTAGTGCTGGAGCAGGTTCTAGGCGAGCTGAGGACGCGGCGGGAGATGTCCCGTTTCAACTGGAAGCGGCTGCTGGACGCCTTCGGTGACAGGTTCACACGGGCGTGGAGGATGGTCACCGAGAACCGTATCAAACGGTACCTGTTCCGCCCCAGCGGCAGGGAGCTCTGGATAGCGGTAGGCAACAACGCCGAGTACATGATCTATCCACGCGCAGGGTACTGCAGCTGCAGCGACTTCTACTTCAGGGTGCTTGACGAGGAGGTCGCCGTCTGCTACCACGTCCTCGCTCAGAGGATGGCGGAGGCGCTGCGCCACTACGACACCATACTGGAGGACGACGAGGCGTACCGTGAGCTCGTCTCAATCTGGAAGGGCTACGCCTTGGCTGACTAGAGCTAAACCTATATACCGTTGCGTTTTCTAGTGTTGCTGATGACAATCGGGGTGCTCTTCGACTTCGTCCAGAAGCTAATCTTCCTACTGACCATTTCGGCGTTCGCGTTGGCGTTCATGTACATGTACACCACCGAGTCCAAGAAGAAGTCCAAGTAATAGCTTTTTTACATCTGTCAACCATTATCCATTCTGAGCCCAATGTCCACGGACGAGATCATTAAACGAATACTCAAACTCAAGCCCACGCTCACCGAGGAGGCCGTCCAGAAGATGATCGACGAGGAGCGCGCCAAGGCGGCTGGGCTCCTCACCGAGGAGGCGGCGGCGCACCTCGTCGCAAGCAACCTCGGCATCAACGGCGCCGGAGAGAAGATCGACGCCAAACTCAAGATAGGCGACCTGACGGCTGGGCTCAGCGACGTGAGCCTCAGCGGCCGCGTCATATACGTGTTCCCGAGCCGCTCCTTCGATAGGGACAACCAGCGGAAGGGCAAGGTCCTGAACATGATCATCGGCGACAAGACGGGTACCGTCACCATCGTCTTCTGGGACGAGAAGGCCGACCACGTGGAGGCCAGCAAGCTGGGGCCGGGCAAGCTTATACGGATACTCCACGGCTACAGCAGGGAGCGCCGGGGAAACATCGAGGTGAACATGGGAAACAGGGGCCAGGTGGTGCTGGAGCCCATGGGGATCGTCGACGAGGACTACCCCCCAGTTGACTCGTTCTTCGTGACCCCTGCGGCCGTGTTCAGCGAGGGCACCATCCACCTGCAGGGCGTCGTCATGGACAGCTTCCCCGCCAACACGTTCAGCAGGCAGGACGGCAGCGAGGGAAAGGTCAGCAGGCTCGTGCTGGAGGAGGGAGGAGCACGCATCAACCTCGTCCTCTGGGACGACAGGGTGGACGAGTTCAGCGGCCTAGAACGCGGCACATTGATCAGGGTCATCGCCGGGAACGTCCGCACGGGTAACCAGGGGAGTCCCGAGGTACACGTGGGCTGGGGCACCCAGATAATCGTCGTTAAGAAGGGCGTCAAGCCCGCCGAGCCTGTGCCCTACTGGACCAAGATAGGGGACCTCAAGGAGGGCATAGGCAGCGTCAACGTCGCGGCACTCGTCACCCAGGTCGGTGAGCAGCGTGAGTTCGTACGCAGGGACGGCACCGAGGGCAGGGTGGTATCTGTTCTCCTGGAGGACGAGACCGGCACCGTGCGGCTGAGCCTCTGGGACGGCGACGTAGATCTCACGGAGCAGATGGAGGAAGGCAGCACAGTAGTCGTGGAGAACGGCTACACACGGGCAGGCTACGGCGGCATCGACCTGAACGCGGGCCGCAACGGGCGAGTCCACATCAACCCCGAGGACCTCAAGGTGGAGCTCCCCGAGATCGAGCGCACAATCACCCGCGTCATCGACCTCAGGGAGGGCCAGAAGAACGTCACCGTACGCGGGCAGCTCCTCGACGACCCTGTCCAACGTGACATCGAGACCGTCCGAGGTCCCGCGACGGTAACCAACTTTCGTATCGACGACGGCACAGGGGAGGCGAGGGTGAGCCTCTGGCGCGACCACGCCGAGAAAGCCATGGACCTGACGGCTGGAGCCGACGTGAGGCTTGAGTACATGAACGTCAGGGAGCCTTTCGACGGCCTCATTCAAGTGAGCAGCGGCGCCTTCACCAAGATAGTCATCGAGAAGGAATAGTCTAACCCCTTGGACTAACCATCCGTAACGATCGGTTGTGGAAGTGGGCTTTCATCTTTGTAAAAGAGGTTACTGGTAAATATTGAAGAAAATAGGGGTCTATTTTCTATTCTCGATTTTTGTGAGGCTCTTCTCGAATATCTCTAGGCTGGGGTCCACAAGGTCGCGTGTGATGGTCAGCGGAGGCATCCACCTGATGACGTTGACGCCGCAGTTCACGATGGCCAGGCCGTTCCTGAAGCACTCCATCATCACCTCACCGGTCTCCTTGCCCGCCGTCTCCTTGGTGTACTTATCCTTCACCAGCTCGACGCCCACCATAAGGCCCTTCCCGCGGACATCCCCGATCATGGGGTGCCGGTCCTTCATCTCCTCAAGCCTATTCTTGATGTAGCCGCCCTCAGTCTCCGCGTTCTTCAGCAGGTTCTCCGCCTTTATGATGTCCAGCACCGCCAGCGCGGCGGCACAGCACACAGGGTTACCGCCGAATGTCGAGGCGTGGCTGCCCGGCGTCCAGTCCTGGATGTCGGCGCGGGACGCCATGATGCCCAGAGGCATACCCGCGGCGATGCCCTTCGCCATGCAGACGATGTCCGGTGTTACGCCGAAGTGCTCGATGGCGAACCATTTACCGGTGCGGCCGACGCCCGACTGCACCTCGTCTGATGCGAATAGTATCCCATACTGGTCCAGCAGCTTCTTCAGCTTCTTGAAGTAGCCGTCTGGAGGCACCACGTAGCCTCCCTCGCCCTGGATGGGCTCCGCGATGAGCATAGCCACCTCCTCAGGCGGCACATACTTGTGGAACAGGTGCTCGTCGATGTAGTCGACGCATGCGTAGCCGCAGCTCGGGCACTCAAGGTTGAACGGGCACCTGTAGCAGTACGGGTAGAAGATGTGCTCGACTCCCGGCACCAGAGGGCTGAACCTGCGCCTCTGGTAGGGTTTGGATGCCGTTAGGCTCACGGCGCCCATGGTCCTGCCGTGGAAGCTGCCGATGTACGCCAGGACCCCCTGCCGCCCCGTGTGCCAGCGGCTCACCTTGAGGGCCGCCTCGATGGACTCGGCTCCGCTGTTGCCGTAGAAGAACTTCTTCTTATGGTCACCGGGGACGAGGTCGTGGAGAACCTCCCCAAGGTCCACGTAGTCCTCGTAGTAGAAGTCGGTGTAGCTGTAGTGGATGAACTTGTCCACTTGGTCCTTTATCGCCTTCTTGACCTTCGGGTGGCCGTGTCCGACGCTGCAGACGGCGAGCCCCGCGTTCATGTCGATGAACTCGTTGCCGTCCACGTCCACTATGATGTTTCCCTCGCCGTGCTCCACTACGAGTGGGTACGCCCTGCCGAAGCTCGGGCTGATCACCGCGGAGTCCCTTTCGACGATCTTCCTCGCCTTCGGGCCCGGCGGAGTGACTTTGATCTTTGGATAACTCAAACCTGACTTCCCTCGGGTGAAGGTAGCCCATCAGGCTTAAAAGACTGACTTACGCGGCGGCGAGGGTTATCTCTATTATGGAGACGTTGGCTTCCTTTCCGTCGTCGCGGGTGAGCGTGTCTGTGCCCAGCCGTATGTCCCTGATGACGGCGTCCTTGAGGAAGACCCTGCGGAGGAGCTCGACGGCGTCAACCGCCTTGTTTATGTGTTTGCCGCGTGCGCGCACAAGCACCGTCTCTGACCCCGCGTTGAAGAGCGTTAGGCACGCGACGACGTAGTTCATGATGGGCTTAATCCCCATTATGACTAGGTTACGTTTCCTTGGCTCCATCCTAGCGTTCACCTCCAATGTAGATTCCCTTCCAGAAGCGTGGACCCCTCGGGCTTCGACTGTGTCATTCGGATCAGAGGATATGCTTAGATGGGTACGAACACTCGGGCCAGTATAACCGACGCGATCAGCAGGACCGCGACCCCTACGACGAACTCCGGGGGAATCTTCACCCCGTTTGTCTCGTCTTGGAAGAACCTCATTAGACCCGCGCTGCTCTGAGGCATCCCCGGCGAACTTTGACGTTTTTTCTTACTCATCTTTGATCGCGTCCTCTTAGTCTGCAGTGTAATAATAACCTTTCCGAGCGTCAGCGACGCTGCTTCGGACGCATAAAATCGGTGAGGTTGAACTGCGTATGCTCCTCAAGAGGCTCCTCGGTGAACAGGGAGGCTATCTCCTCCCGCACCAGCCGTATCCTGTCGCTGTAGTACTCGCCCAAGTCGTATGTCTCGATGATGTCCGAGGCTGGCTTCAGGTACTTCTCTATGCCCCCCTTGTGCACAGTCATCAGTATTGGGCCTCCGCAGCGGTCGCAGACTCCTTTCAGCGGTGGCCGCCTGTACTTCTTATTGCACTTGCTGCACCTGAACTTCTGCCTGGTGAAGGCGCGGAGGTTGCCCACGATGTCCTTCATGAAGTGGCTGTTCAGAATCTTCAGCGCCACGATCTGGCCGTCCACCGCTCTGAGCTTCTCGGTGAGCTCAAGCTGGCTCTCCAGCTTGTCGAGCATGGTCTGCAGCGTGTTGTACGCCCCCGCGTGGCTCCCGAGGTTGATGTCGCTGCACTCCTTTGTGTAGCCGAAGCCCGCGTACTGGGCGGCTGTGCCGAGCCTGCCGCCGAGGGTGTCCACTAGTGGCGCGAACTTTGGCGGCGGCGCCTTCTCCATGGTCATCCTGTAGAACTCGGGCGGGTAGCGGCTGATCACGTCCACGTTGTGGCTCTCCTTGTCCACCTCCCCGGGGTTCAGGTTGGGGATGACGAAGAGAGGCGCGTCCATGAGGCCGCCGCTCTGCTCGGGTAGGTACTTCCTGCTGAAGTTCAGCAGCGGGTCCAGAGCCATAAGGACGGCGTCCTCGTCTCCGTCGCAGTTTCGGCGCTTTGCTGCGTGCCAGTAGGGGTGAGCGTAGCAGTTCCGTACCTTGGTCCAACCTATGAGGCGGCCTACGATGGCTGCGCTTGTGTGGGGCGCCAGCCCGAGTATTATCTCTCCTATGAGCTGGTCCCTGTGGTCCACGTTGTAGACGGGCTCCATCTTGTAGAAGTCTCTGAGCTCGTCGTCGAGGAACTTTGTGGCCTTCACGAGGTAGTCGCCGCAGTCCTCTGGGAGCACGACGTCCTGGACCAGCAGCTCAAGCATCTGGTCGGGCCGCTCTAACGGCATTCCATGCATGTCGTGTGTGTACCCTAGCTCCCTGAGCCGCTCGACCTTGACCCCGACCTCCTCGGGTTTGAAGTGGGTGAGCGGTATGTCTGTGAGGTCGAAGCGGAGGGTGCCGTCCTTGAAGACGCTGAGGTCATACCGGGCGCGTAGGATGCCCTTCCCGAGGTGCTCCGGCATCCTGCTCTCGTTCATCAGCCTCTTCACACACTTGATCCTGTCCGGTATAATGCCGCCTATGTGTTTACGGGCGTTCTCAAGCTCCTCCCTGAGGTCGACCTCGGTCCACTCGTAGCCCACGGTGTCTGTGTTGCACGCGGGGCACGTCTCGCTGTCGGTGAGCCTCTTGCAGCGGGGGCACCGCCTATGCATCACGGTGACGCTGCCGCAGTTGTCGCACCGGGCGGTTCTCGACGTGTGGCCGCACTCGGGGCAGTCCAGCTTCACCAGCTCGATCCTTATCCTGTCGCCCCGCTTAGCCCTCGTGATGTCCCTCTGGGGGCCGCCGGCGTTGCCCACAGGGAAGATGCTGTGGACGTATGGGTTCATCTTACGCTCCTTGGCCTTCTCGGGTCTACCCATCCGCGCCCCTACGTAGACGTACGCCTTCTCCTTAACCGTGAAGCCCGCCCACAGGTTCACCTGCTGCAGCGGGTCGCCTTCCTCTGCCTCGACGTACTTCTTGTCCAGCGCGAGACACCTCTCCAGCGGCTTCTCGGCTTCCTCGAAGACCACTCCGCCGTCCTTCACCCTGTGGGGAACGAGCAGGATCTCAAGGGTGTCCTTCTCCTCGGCGCCCAGCTTTATCCCTTGGGTTCTGCTGTCCCAGTTCTCGGCGAGGGCGTTCCTGAGCCCTAGAAGCCTGTCCAAGGTGGTCTTGGACCAGTCGTATGTGTACCGTGGGTGCAGCGGCGCGTCTATCCCCGTGATGGCGATGGACTCCTCGGGTGTGGGCGAGTTCCAACTGTCATCGACGAGCTCTCTAATGATGTCGGCGGGTATACCCGTGAGCTCCTCAGCCGACTTGTCGGCGAGGGCATCAAGGGCGTTCTCGACGTCGTACCTCCACTGCTCCTCGTCGTAGCCGGCGGGAAGGAGCCTCTGGTTGAACTGAACGAAGTCCCCCGCGTTTATCAGCACGTCACCGTTGAACAGGATGCGGTCGATGGTATCATAGACCTCGTTAGCCTGTTCGACGGTCTCAACCCTGATCACGGAGCCGTCGATGAGGCGTACGATGGGCGGCTCGATGGTATCAACGGGGCACACGGCTGCGGATTTACCGGGAAGCTCGATCCTCAACTGCAGCCCGGTCGTCATGAATCCGTTGAGGGTCACCATGGTGGCGGGGTGAATGCCGCACGCCGCGAGCCCGGTCGTCCGCGCCCTGCCGTAGCGCAGCCTGAAGCCGCCGGGGGTGTTTGGGAAGCTGAAGACGGGGCGGCCGACGATGATCTCCTCCATGAAGGCTGCCGTGGGCTTCTTTTTCTGCTCACCGTTGTCGGCCTTCTTCTGGTTCAGCCTGTCGAGCCAGTCCCAGCCGTCGATGCCTATCTTGTCGCAGATTCCGCATAGCTTGCGGGCGCGCCCCACTATGCCGTCTACGACGACTATGAGGGCGCCGCCCCTGAGCCTGTTAGTATCGATGCCGGGCACATCTCTATAGTTGGACGCCTCGTAGGGGTCCGTGGATACGCCGGTCGCCTCGACGGGCAGCATCTTCATGGCGAGCTCGATGTCCTCGTCCGTGACGTGGTACTGGAACCGCCTCACGTTTCGCTCGTAGATGCGAACCTCCTCGATGAACCTGTTCACCTGCTCCTCGCTGGGCTGGTACTTGTCGAGGCCCAGCGCCTTGCGGACCACGTCGGCGATGACGAGGGTGAGCGCCTGAGCGGTGCCCCCGGCGGGCCTTATGGGTCCCGCGAAGTAGAGGCTGAGAAACTCGGTTCTGTCCGGGTTCTGCTTGATCTTGATCTCGGGTATGCCCTGAATGGGGGCTATGGTGACGCCCTCGGTCATTATGGCGAGGCCGGTCCTGATTGCCTGGTCTGCTGCCTGCTGCTTCTCCATGGAGCCGAACCTGCCGAGGGCTATCTCCTGGGCTATCTTGAAGCTCATCTCTCGGCGGTCCATGCCCTCCAGCTCCCTCATCCGCTCTGTGATGCCCTTTGGGCCGATGAGCTTCTCGATGCGTTCCGCGATGTCCATGGTTATCTTGGGGTCGGGCTCTAGGGAGGCGTCGAGGCCCTTGGCTCTGGCTTCCTTGGCGACGTCGTAGAGCTGGTTCAGCCTGTCCTCTAGCTCCTCGAAGTATCTCCTGTATGCGGGGGGCATCTCAACGTCAATCAAGCTGGGGCTACCTGTCTGGCTGCGAATGTTGCATTATACTATGTCGGGCATGTATTCTTTACTCTTATCGGTATGCCGTCACCGCGGCGAAGAAAAACAGTGGGTCGAGATAAATTAGCGTCTAGCCTCTTATGGCGGAGACTATCTCGCTGATCTTCTTACTGATCTGGTCTTCTTCCTCGACGAGGGTGCCCGTTACTATGCAGTCTGCGCCGGCCTCCTTCGCCGCTGCCGCGGCCTCGGGGCTCCTTATCCCGCCGCCCGCTATAACGGGGATGTGCACATGCTTCTTGACGGTGCTGATCATCCTCGGAGGGACGGGGTCCCGCGCCCCTGAGCCTGCCTCAAGGTACACGAACCGCATGCCGAGGGCCTCGGCGGCTAACGCGTACCCAACGGCTAGCTGTGGGTGTCTGTAGCTGATGGGTCTGGCCTGCCCGATGTACCCTGCGACGCATCCCTCGCCACATATGACGTAACCCATTGGTATTGCTTCAAGCCCATATCTCTTCACGAGAGGTGCTGACAGCACCTGGGCTTCGATTATGTAGTACGTGTTCTGGCTGTTGAGCAGCGACATGAACCAGATGGCGTCTGCGTACCTGCTGACGCCCATGGGGCCGTTGGGGAAGAGGATGACGGGCACCGACACATCCTTCTTTATTCTTTGTATGGCTTCATCGAGGTCCTGAGACGCGGCCAGCGTGGAGCCTCCTATCATTATAGCTGCCGTACCGCCCTTCTCGGCCTCCTTCGCTATGACTGCGCAGTCTTTCCCGGTGCTCTTGTCTGGGTCCACCAGTGTGAAGTGGATGCAGCCTTCTTTGGAGATCTTGTCGAGGAGGTACTCCTCGACCTTTCCTGTCATGGCACCGGCGTCTCCTCGACGCCGTAGTACTTGTCGACGAATATGCAGTAGGCGTCGACGGGCTCGGTGTTCTCGGGGACTGGGAACTCTCCCTTGAGGGAGCAGCTGGCGCATACGATGCGTGCCGTGCCCTCGCCCTTGTGGAGTATGATGCCCACCGTGTTCTTGCCGCAGTTGGGGCAGAGGTACTGGTCTGGCAGCTTTCTTTTGATAATTTTTACTACTTTCTGTCTTTTTCGACCCATTTGGCTCCCTCTTTCGCGTTAAGGAGTGTTTAACTCAGTCTTAAGATTAGTGGAAGGCGGCGTTTATGCTCGTTGGCGGCCACCCTCCGTATCACGGAGTCTACGAGACTCTGCTGTATGTTCAGGTCCTCGGCTATTTTCTGTGTTTCGGTTCCCTCGCTCAGTGAGTACAGGATTAGATCCAGCGTGGCGTAGTCGATGCCCAGCTCAGCCTCGTCGGTGTGGCCAGGGTAGAACCCGGGCGACGGAGGCTTCTTGATTATGTTCTCGGGTATCTCAAGGTATCTAGCCAGCTGCCTGAGCTGTGTCTTGTACAGGTCGGCTAGGGGCATCAAGTCGACCCCGCCGTCCCCGTATTTGGTGAAGAACCCGGTGAGCAGCTCGGTCTTGTTGGAGGTTCCCATGACCATCCGCCTCTGCTTGTTTGCGTAGTTGTATGCCACCATCATCCTGACCCTGGCCCTGATGTTTCCCGAGGATATCTTGTCTGTGATATCATACATGGGCAGCGTGTCACGTATCACACGTAATATTGGCGTGATTTCCACGGTGTTACACGTGACGCCGAGGTCTTCACAGTGTTGCATCACATCCATGATGTCACGCTCTGGTGTGACGTCACGCTCCGGCATGGTAATCACTGTGACTTTTTCCGGACCCAAGGCACTAACAGTGACGTGGAGGGTTACGGCCGAGTCGATTCCGCCGCTTACAGATACGACTGTTCCCTTTAAACCGGCTTTTTCTATGTTTAACGCTATGAAATCTTTGATCTTAGACTCTGTTTTGATACAGTTTATCTCTAGATCTTTGGGTGAAACCATGGGGAAAGAGGTTAGACGTCTCTAAATAAACACTTCCATATAGATTATAATGTATTATTATGTTAATTTGATTACACTACTTTGTATGTTGTTTAACGTTTTACGTAATATTCTTTAGCCTAAGATTCTTAAAACACAACCCAGAACCCTTCTACTCTGGTATACAATTTTGTCAACAACGCATATTAATCTGAGGTGTGATATCACTGTAAGGTGCATTCGGTGGCTTCTACAGAATACCAAAATATAATTCAAAAAACGTATCAGGACCCAATTACAGACCTATTACTTAAAAACAGTAGTTTAACGAGAACACAATTTGAAACACTTATAATAGACATGTTAACCGACATAATGTCAGAGGAAAAGGTATCTTTTCACCAAAAAACCTTATTTAGAGGCAAAAAAGTGAGTAGGGGCTCATTTAGCCGCTCTTTATCACAGGCTAGAGGTAACGTGATCTCAAGTATTTTCACCATCGTTTTATTGAGTTATATTGGAGTATTTGACGCCAAGCCATTCGATGAGTATTATTTTTTAGCTGAAAAATTAAAAGAGTACATTTTATTGATAGAAAACAGAGAGGTCGGCGCCACAAAACAGATTCTAAAGCAGATCGAGGACGAGCTCAAAGTCGGTATTGGGCAGCTAGCCACCCCTACAAGCATAAAAATAGTGTGATATCACACTACATCACACTTGCGAGGGCTACACAGACTTGGCCTAAGGCTGTTCCCCCGTCTCCCGGAGGCACATGTGTATTATAAAGTACTTCTAAACCAGCTTCTCTCAGATAGCTAGATACTTTTCTTGTTATGTAGTCGTTGACGAAAACACCACCTGATAGACCGACTTTCTGGATTCCCGTATCCTCAGATGCCTTTGTAGCAATATCTGATACGCCTTCTGCGATATATTTCTGACTAAAAGCCGCAATATCCTGTTTTTTATGACTATTTAATATTTTTGTTAAGAAATAGAGTGTATTAGACGTATTAAGTGTGTATATGCCATTATTTTGACTGAGATCAACGTCAAATTCTATGGCTTCAGGGTTTCCTTGAGTCGCTAAGGCTTCGAGTCTCATGGCTGGTTCGCCTTCATATGTTCTATGGTACGTCAAACCCAGTAACGCAGCCACAGCGTCTAGAAATCGACCCGAGCTTGATGTTCTAAGTGTCTGAGGATCGCTTGAACGCTTTAAAATGACTTCTAACTCCTGTTTTCCATGTGGTAGCGCATCTTTTACGTGATTTTGTGTGATATCACGTATAATATCACCTGTGACGGCGTTGCTGAGACCCGCTACAAGCATTCTGTAAGGGTGGTATGCACATAGGTCTCCGCCCGGCATGGGTAGGTTTTCTAGGTGTCCAAGCCTCTCGAAGCCGTTATAAGCCGATTTTAGTATCTCTCCACCCCAAATTTGCCTATCTGACCCGTATCCTGCGCCGTCCAGTGCGATTCCGAGTATTTCCTCGTCCCTAGGAATCATGTTTTCGGACATAACAGACACTATGTGGGCGTGATGGTGCTGTGACCTGACCAGCGTCACACCCGTGTCCTGTGATATCACTTCGGCCATCTGTGACGTCATATACTGTGGGTGGAGGTCACACCCCATCACATCGGGGTTACGTGTGATGTTAAGCAGGTCACGCATGTTTTGGATGGCTTGCTCCTCAACTTGAAGTCCTTCCAGCGTGTCTATGTCGCCAAGGTACTGGGTCATGAACACCTTGCCGTTGGATGCTATTGCGGCGGCGTTTCTGAGTTCAGCGCCTACCGCTACTCCTATTCCTTTTTTAAAAGGGATATCAATCGGCTCCGGAACGTACCCTCGGGAGCGTCTGGTGAACGCTGAGCGTCCGTTGATAACCCTGAGAACAGAGTCGTCGCTCCTGTTCACGATCTTCCTGTTGTGCAGCAGATAGTAGTCGGCTATGCCGGCGAGTTCATCGAACGCCGCCTCGTTTGAGATAGCCATTGGGAGCCCTTTCTTGTTGCCGCTGGTCATCACAAGCGCGGGCTCACCGAGATGCTTGAAGAGCATCGTCTGAATACCCGAATAAGGAAGCATCACGCCAACCCTGTCGAGACCGGGGGCCACAAGCTCCGAGATGACTCTGTCCCTCTTCTTAAGCAGGACTATGGGCTTCCTCCAGGAATGGATGATGCGGTCCTCGTCACCATCGAGGCTTGCGTAGGTTCTAACGGCATCCAGGTTAGGGGACATCAACGCGAAGGGCTGGTAAGGTCGGCTCTTTCTTCTCCTAAACTCTTCGAGAACGTCGTCCCTAGTAGCGAGCGAGGCGAGGTGTATGCCACCGATACCTTTCACAGCCACTATGCCGCCGTCTAGAAGATACCTAGCCGTCTCCTTGAACACGTCGTCTGTTTCAATGGGTTTACCGCCTGCGTCATGGAGGCTCATGGATGGGCCGCAGAGTCTGCACGTGATGCCCTGGGCGTCGAACCTCCTGTCCATGGGGTCATAGTAGTCGCTGCGGCAGTGCTCGCACATGGGGAACTCGTGCATGTGGGTCCTCTCACGGTCGTAGGGTAGAGATCGGACAGACGTGAACCTGGGGCCACACCATGCACAGGCTGTGAACGGGTAGTCGTGCCACCTGCTTCCCGGGGTAGCCATGTCCTGTAGGCACTGGGGGCATATCCCTATGTCGGGCGGGTAGATGCCTGAGGCCACCTTTCCCCTTGTTTGGCTCTTGTCTATGATGAATACTTTGAACCTGCCACGGTACGGCCTGTACTCGTGGGTTATGCCCTCGATCTCGGAGACCTCTGGGGCTTCGTTCTGCACGTCCCTGAGGAACCGCTTGATCCGGTTTTCCTCGCCTTCGACTATTATCTCGACTCCGGCGTCGCCGAGGTTTATCACGTAGCCTAGGAGGCCGTTGCGCACAGCCATGCGGTAGATGAACGGCCTGAAGCCCACTCCCTGGACCCTGCCCGTGATGTTTATCTTGGCCTCCACTCTTTCGCCGGAACTCAAAGTATTCAGTTTTTAGATGTACTGCGTAATTTAAACTCTGAGCATGCAAACGCGTACAACAACGCGAACAATCCAGTCCTGTATGGATTGTTTACTTGTAAACAAATTGTCCCCTGTTCCGAAACCGTAAAAAAGGGAGACCGTGAACCCATTACAGGGATAAGACTTGGAGCTAGTGTTCACCACATTCGCCTTGTTCATGGTGACCCTAGCCGCCAGCTACATCTTCTACAAGCGCATAAAGATGGCCCAAGGAGAATACGAGGACAGCAAATCCGCCGTCAGAAACATAACCTCGGGATTCACCCGGCAAGTCAGGAAGATGGAGACCGACATCGGCAGAGTAGAGCGTGAGGCCAGCCAGGCCCGGTACCTCGCCAACGAGGCCCTCAAGTCGACGCTGGGAGGAAAAGAGGCGACGCTGCAAGGACTCGAGAAGGTAAAGGAACTCTCCAGCAGAGTGGACGGCATCGAGAACTCCCTCGAGCAGATGAAGACCGACCTAAACAAGCTTGCTACCCAGCCGCGCCCGGCTCCAGCCGCCATGCGTGTAGACGCTCCCATCCCCGTGCAGGGCGAAGACATACTGCAGCAGCTTACAGACACCGAGATGGAGGTCCTTGAGATGATCGTGGACCTCGGCGAGGGGTCTGTCCCCGAGATAAGGGATAAGATAGACAGGACACGGGAGCACACAGCGAGGCTGCTGAAGAAGCTGTACGACAAGGGTTTCATAGACAGGAACACGTCGGGGATGCCGTACAGGTACAGCATCCGTAAGGAGATACGAGACGTCATCCTTGAGCGCAAGGAGCAGGCACCCATCGGCCTCTAGAGGCATTCAAATACCCTGATCACCATTACAGGTTCCATGGAAGACACAACCTGGACCAAGGCGCCGAGCTTCGAAGCGGTGCCCGGAGTAAAGATCAGCATCATAGGGAACGGGCACAACGCGTCCCTCTGCTACATAACCGTTCAGCCTGACGCGGTCGTTGACTGGCACAGCCACCCACACGAGCAGATGGGGACACTTATCTCCGGCAAGGGTGAGCTCAGCTCCCGGAAGAGGACCGTCAAGGTTGCCCCGGGCTCGGCTTGGCGTTTCCCGCCGGACGAGGAGCACAGGTTCGTCGGCGTGGGCGGAGAGCCCGCCGTGATCATCGAGGCGTTCAGCCCACCGAGAGTGGACTACGTCATAAAGGCAAAGTAAACGATCCACCGTGACCCAGGAACTCCAGCCAATCCTCAACAGGGTGATACAGCGGGGCTACCAGCTTACTCCGGACGCGTTCGGCCACCTCCAGTCCATGAAGGCTGAGCAGGTGGAAGGCGTCGTTCAGAGGGCTCTCCAGAGGGCGGAGTCCCAGCCCGAGCTTTTCATTATAGACATGGAGTTTCTGACGGGCGTAGTAGAGGAGCCGAGGATCGCAACCAGGGCACCCGGCGGAGTCAAGCCCCTCGCCGCCAGGGTAGAGACCAGCCTAGAGGTGCTGCCAGTGGATGAGTCCGCTCCCGAGGGCGACGTCAACGGCTTCATCGACTACTTCAACAGCAGGTTCAGCCAACTCGAAGCCATACTGAAGAGGCGCATGGACGTGCGGGACGCCATACCCTTGAGCCAGGCGGTTAAGCTCCCTGTGAAGACCAAATTCAAGACCATCGGCCTCGTCAGCGGCAAGAGCTTCCGCAGCAACAGGGTATTCCTAGAGCTGGAGGACCCCGAGACATCCATCACCGTTATGGTGTCCGGCGAGGAGATCGTGAAAAAGGCCGAGGAGATTCTGAACGACCAGGTCATCTGCGTGGACGGCCTCAAGTACAAGGACGACCTCCTCATCGCAAACGACCTCTACTGGCCCGACGTCCCCATGCACGACTCGGGGCGAGCCGATGAGCCCGTCTGCGCCATCGTGGTCGGGGACGTACACGTGGGCAGCAAGTACTTCAGGGAAGACCTCTTCGAGAAGTTCATAAAGTGGATGAACATGGAGCTGGGGCAGCCCGCGTCCAGGGAGCTCGCCAGCCGGGTGAAGTACCTCGTCATCGTGGGCGACCTCGTGGACGGGATAGGCATATACCCTGACCAGCTCGACGAGCTCACACTAACCACACAGCAGGCCCAGTACGAGGAGGCGGCGCGCCTCCTAGCCCAGTTGCCCGACTACGTCGAGATCGTAATCATCCCAGGCAACCACGACGCCGTGAGGAGAAGCCTCCCCCAGCCGCCGGTGCCGGAAAGCTACGCCCCCAGCCTCTACAAGGACAGGCGTGTGCACATGCTCCCCAACCCCTCGACGATCAGCCTCCACGGGGTAAGGATGCTTCTCGCCCACGGCAAGGCCCTCGACGACATACTGAGCTCGACGCCTGGCCACGACTTCCACGAGCCCATCAAGGCGATAGAGCTGCTGCTTCGGTGCCGACACGTCGCCCCCATCTACGGTGAGTCCACTCCGCTGGCTCCCGAGAAGGTTGACAGGCTGGTGATCAGGGACGTCCCAGACGTATTCGTGATGGGGCACATCCACATCTACCAGCATAGGAAGTACAAGGGCATCACCCTAATCAGCTCGGGGAGCTTCCAGGATCAGACGCCTTTCCAGAGGCGGATGAAGATAGACCCCACACCCGGCGTCATCTCCGTGTTTAACCTGATGAACCACCAGAACATACCGCTGGACCTCGAAAGGCTGTAGTGACGCCCTTCGCAACAAGGTCAGCGACCCTCACGCACTCAGGGGTCCTCCCCGTTATAGCCTGCTCCCTTAGGACGTCCTCCGCGAAAACCGTTGAACAGCCCACGCACTCGTAGTACACCTGCGGGTGATCCCCGATCTTCATACTATGCAGCTCGCCGAGAGCCTCGTATCGGCCCCACCGCAGACTCCAATCCGGGAAATGTTTACGCAGCGCCTCCCGCGTGGAGTCCATGTCCGGCTCCTCGGCACTGAACACGATCACAGGCCGTCCCGTCTCCCTGTAAACACGTTGCACGTCCACCACGTTGAACCCCGCGAACGTGGCGCCGCCCAGTATAACGGCGTCAATCTCCCATGAA
>JAFGTA010000084.1 GCA_016934355.1 Candidatus Bathyarchaeota archaeon
CCAACAAGCCCGCAGGCGGCCACGTGATGGCCCACGCGTGCACACACAGGATGTACCTCAGGAAAGGCCGGCAGAACACACGGCTAGCCCAGATAATAGATAGCCCCTACCTCCCGGAGGTTAAGGTCAGGATAGCCATCACAGAGGCGGGCATCACGGACGAGGACGGTAGCTTCCCTGAGTACGACGACGCAGACGGCGAATCCGGCGCCGAAGAAGAGATAGAGATCTAGCCCCGGATATACTCGAAGGGGTTCCTGTAACCCTTCGAAGCAAGCGTTTTCATGAACCTTTCCTTAAGAGCCCCCACACCCACGCCCTTCTTGGCGCTAACCGGGAACACGAAGCCGGACGCCGCCTCCGGGTCGTCTCCCGCGATCCTCTGAGTGAAGGCGTCCAGGTTCAGTAGCACGTCGCTCTCCCTCCCCTTGTCTATCTTGTTGGCTGCGACAAGCGGGAACTCGCCTATGGTGTCATGCAGGTACCCAACCATCTCGACGTCCAGGCTGATGAACCCCTTCTTGGCGAGCCTCTCCTCGGTCTCGATAAATGACGTGATGTTAAGCACGTGAACCGCCAGCGCGATGTTGCCCGCCTCGCGCTCGATGAAGTCAAGTATCTTGTCCTTGGTGCGGTCCTCCCAATTTCTGGTGGCGTCCAGCTTCCTCCCGTAGCCCGGCATGTCCACAAGCGTCAGGTCCTGGGCGATGGGGTACCTGTCGATGCTAGTCGTCGTCCCAGGCCTCTTACCGACGCGCACCTTGAGTCCAGTCAGGGCTCGGATGACGGTGCTCTTGCCGGCGTTGGGGCGGCCAGTGAAGATGACGTAGCACTCAGGCATACACGTAGAATAGGGTTGATGACTGAAAAAGGGTTAGGCTGAGTCTACAGCATCACGTTGAACTCAAGGCGCTGCGCCAGCTCCTTGTACCTGTTCCTGATGGTGACCTCGGTGACCTGAGCCTCCCTGGCGATCTCGCCCTGGGTCCTCCTCTCGTCGGTGATCTGGCTGCTGATGTAGATGCACGCCGCCGCGATGCCCGAAGGGCCGCGGCCACTCGTCAGCTTCATCTCCGACGCCTCAGTCAAAATCTTCATAGCCAGCCGCTCCGTCTCCCCCGTCAAAGCCAGCTTGTTAACTATCTTGCTGATGTATCCCTGGGGGTCCACCTGCGGGACGTTGGGCTTAAGCTCCCTCAACAGGAAACGGTAGTTCCGGGCGGCCTCCTTCTTGGTTATGTTAGCCGCCGAAGCCACGTCCTCAAGGGTCCTTATGATCCCGCACTGCCTGCACGCCATGTAGATCGAGGCGACTGCGACGCTCTGGATAGTCCTGCCGCGGATGAGCTGCTTCTGGATGGCCCTGCGGTAGATCATCGAAGACGTCTCGATGACGTTCCGGGGCAGATTGAGCTTGTAGCTTATCTTGCTCATCTCACTCAGCGCGTGCGCAAGGTTCCGCTGGGTGGAGTCAGAGACCTTACTCCTCCGGTGCCACTTCCTCAGCCTGTACAGTCTGGCCCGCTCCTCAGGGCTCAGCTTCCTGCCTGAGGCGTCGCGGTCCTGCCACCCGATGGTGGTGCTCAGACCCTTGTCGTGGATCGTCCACGTCACCGGGGCGCCTACCCTCGGCAGCTTGTCCCGCTGCTCCTGGTCGAAGGCACGCCACTCGGGGCCTTGGTCGATCAAAGTCGACGAGATTACGAAACCGCACATCTGGCAGACGAGTTCACCGGTTTCGTAGTCTCGTAGAAGGTTGGTTGCACCACACTCGGTGCACGCGATCGTGTTACGTAACTTTGTGGTCAAAGAACCCCTCACGAGAATTATGATTAGAGAAAAAGCCTTCCTTATAACTGTTTTCTTAAGACGCCTCTTAAAACAGCCTGTTTTTCTCAAATGTTGAGAAAAATTGATGCTTTAAAATATTATCATAATGGTCGCGTTTAAAAAATAAGGACCCTGTAAATACCAATATAATTTTGGTATATACTCAAATACCTGAAAGAAGGGGCAATAAATCACGAAAAAGCTTACATCTGGTCACCGGATACCAGCCCATTCCAGCCCTACACCAGATATTCCTACATGACTCGCCCGCGCCACCGGAATAGGTAAAAGGAGGTAATCCATCCTCAGAAATGTCAGGTGATAATTGGTTTGGATAAGCGTGTATATAACTTCACTGAAGGAAACAAAGACATGAAGGCCCTTCTAGGAGGGAAGGGCGCAAACCTAGCCGAGATGACGAGCCTCAAGCTCAGCATCCCGCCGGGGTTCACAATCACTACGAAGACATGCGGCGAGTTCTTCACGGCGGGAGGCAAGTTCCCCAAGGGGCTCTGGGAAGATGTTCTGGAGCACGTCAAGACCCTCGAGAAGACCACGGGTAAAAAGTTCGGGGACGCCAAGGCCCCCCTGTTGGTCTCCGTCCGCAGCGGCGCACCCATCAGCATGCCGGGGATGATGGACACGGTCCTCAACCTGGGCATAAACGACAAGGTAGCCGAGACCATGGTGAAGCTCACAGGCGACGAGCGTTTCGTCTGGGACGCCTACAGGCGGTTCCTTACCATGTTCAGCGACGTCGTCATGGGCCAGGAGCGCCACGAGTTCGAAGCGGTGTTCGACAAGGTCAAGGAGAAGGAGGGCGTCAAGGGCGACACCGAGGTGAGCGTCGCCGGCCTCAAGGAGACCGTCAAGGGCATGAAGGCCCTCTACAAGAAGCTCCTCAAGGAGGAGTTCCCGCAGGACCCCATAGAGCAGCTCAGGCGCGCCATAATGGCTGTCTTCAACAGCTGGAACATCCCGAGGGCCCGCACCTATAGGCGGGTCGAGGGCATCAGCGACGACATGGGCACCGCCGTCAACGTCCAGACCATGGTGTTCGGCAACATGGGGTGGGACAGCGGCAGCGGAGTCATGTTCACCCGGAACCCAAGCGACGGCGTGAAGGGGCTCTTCGGTGAGCTGCTGTTCAACGCCCAGGGCGAGGACGTCGTTGCAGGCATCAGGACGCCAATCCCCATCGCGGAGATGAAGGAGCAGCAGCCCAAGCTCTACAAGGAGCTAGAAGGCATCGCAGACACGGTTGAGAGACACTACACCGACATGCAGGACATGGAGTTCACCGTCGAGAAGGGCAAGCTCTGGATACTACAGACCAGGACCGGTAAGAGGACGGCCCGCAGCGCCATAAAGATCGCCGTCGACATGGCCAAAGAGGGGCTCATCACCAAGAAGACGGCAGTCCAGAGGATAACCTCCAACAACGTTGACCAACTGCTGCACCCCCAGTTCGACCCGGCGGCCAAAGCCACGGGCACCCAGCTGGCGAAGGGACTCAACGCAAGCCCAGGCGCAGCCGTAGGCATAGCCATATTCAACGCCGACAGGGCAGAGGAGCACGGCAAGGCGGGCGAGGACGTCATCCTCGTGCGCCCCGAGACCACCCCCGACGACGTGAACGGCATGGTGGTCAGCCAGGGATTCCTCACCCAGCACGGCGGAGGCACCAGCCACGCAGCGGTCGTGGCCCGCGGATGGGGCAAACCCTGCGTAGCCGGCTGCGAGGACATCAGGATCGACAACAACGCCAACCTGTTCACCGTGGGAGGCCACACGATCAAGGAGGGCGACTGGATAAGCATAGACGGCACCACAGGCGAGGTTTTCCTCGGCAAGGTCGCCAAGATCGAGACGGCCTTCGAGAAAGAGACAGAGCTCATCCAGGCACTGGAATGGGCCGACGAGATCAAGAGACTAGGGGTACTCACCAACGCGGACAACCCCGAGGACGCCGCCAAGGCCCGCCAGTTCGGCGCCAAGGGCATCGGCCTCACCAGGACCGAGCACATGTTCTTTGACCAGGAGGGCGAAGAGATCAGCCGCCGCGAGAACATAGTCAACATGATCCTCCGCAGCGACGTCGCCGCGCCGCTGCTCAGGCAGATCGAGGCGTCGGAGGCAAAGGTGGAGGCAAACCGCGGCGACGCCGATGCCAAGGCCGAGCTGGCCGCTCTGAAGAAGAAGGCAGACGCTAACCCCGTCATCAAGGAGTACAGGCAGTCGCTCACGAACATCCTGCCTTTCCAGAGGAAGGACTTCGAGGGAATCTTCGAGGCCATGGACGGGTACCCCGTGATCATCCGCCTCATCGACCCGCCCATGCACGAGTTCCTACCCCCACGGGAGGAGCTTTTGATAGAGGTCACTGAGCTCAGGTGCACCGGCAAGAACCCCAAGGAGCTTGAGGAGAAAGAGAAGCTTCTGCAGGTTGTGGAGAGCCTCTGGGAGACCAACCCCATGCTTGGGCTCAGGGGCTGTCGCGCCGGCCTCATGTACCCGGGGCTCACGGAGATGCAGGTTCAGGCCATCATCGAGGCGGCGGTGAACATGAAGAAGAAGGGAGTCGACGTACACCCCGAGATTATGATCCCGCTCACCAGCCACATCAACGAGATGCACGCCGAGTACGCCAAACTCCAGAAGGTAGCCGAGAAGGTCATCAAGAAGGCGAAGATCGATCTACACTACAAGATAGGTACCATGATAGAGATACCGCGTGCCGCGTTGACCGCGGACGAGATCGCGAAGAGCGCAGAGTTCTTCAGCTTCGGCACCAACGACCTCACCCAGATGACCTTCGGCATAAGCCGCGACGACGCTGAGGGCAAGTTCCTCCTCAACTTCGTCGACAGGGGTCTGCTACCGGCGAACCCGTTCCAGGTCATCGACAGGGAAGGCGTCGGCCAGCTCATGAAGATGGGCGTCGACAAGGGAAGAGCCACGAGGCCTGACCTAGAGGTGGGCATCTGCGGAGAGCACGGCGGAGACCCGAGTAGCATCGAGTTCTGCCACCTCATCGGCCTCAACTACGTGAGCTGCAGCCCGTACCGTGTGCCCATCGCCAGGCTCGCGGCTGCGCACGCAGAGCTCAACTTCCCTCAGAAGAAGTAACCCCTTTTTCTTGTATTCCTTTTTCTTTCCATTCGGAACCATGAGCATAGAATAGACAGGCTGGGGTGGTAAACGCCCCACCATAAATACTACCAGACTAACATTATGCCCATGACGAAACTGGATCACATCGGGATATACGTGAAAGACATCGAGAAGAGCCTGAAGTTCTACGACGAGGTATTCGGATTCCCCGTCAAACAGAGGAGCGGCTCAGGCGAGGCAAAGATAGTCATCCTTGACATCGGCGGAGGGCTCCTAGAGCTCGTTCAGAGGCCCGGCAGCCCCTGCCCTCCTCCCACGGGGAACTGGAGCCACATGGCGCTGCACGTGTCTGACTTCGACGAGAAGGTGGCCATGCTGGAGGAGATGAAGGCGGAGATAACGAGGAAGGTCACGATGGACAGCGGCAGCCGCCTCTGCTTCTTCAAGGACCCTGACGGCCACACGCTTGAACTCATGGAGAAGGGCTTCAGCTAGAACAGGATGTCGGCGGAGATAGCACGTTTATCCAGTAGCAGCCTCGCCTTTCTACCCAGCTCGTCGTAGTAGGGCGAATCGTCCCTGGACGCGACCTTGATCTTCTCGGTCATGTCCGGGTAGTTATCCTCCAACGCCAGCTTGATGGGGCCCCAGTTACCGGCCTTGATGTTAAGCCTGTCCACGATGACTCTGCTCACCTTGTCTGCGACGCCGTTCAACAGCTCCTCAAGCTGTTCGTCCACAAGGTATGGGAGCAGCGGCCCTAGGAAAGCGTACGTGGGGACGCCTATGTCGTTGAACGCCTCCAGCGCGGAGAGCCTCTCCTGCACCGGCGAAGCCCCTGGCTCGAAGACGCGTCTCACCGACTCGTCTATGCACGTCACTGTGAGCCCTACCTCGGCCTCACTGAGCTCGCCTATGACGTCGATGTCCCGCGTCACGAGGCTCGACTTTGTGAGTATCTCGACTGGGAACCTGTAGTCAAGAAGGGCTTCTAGTATCATCCTGGTCGCCTTAAACGTCTTCTCGACGGGCTGGTACGGGTCCGTCACGCTTGACAGGAGGACTATGCCGTGGGGCTTCCGCGGCGCCTCTCTTCGGAGGCACTCGACGGCGTTCTTTTTGACGTCGACGAAGGTGCCCCACTTTTCGCCGCGGTGGTACCACCTTGTCATGAACCGGGCGTAGCAGTAGACGCAGCCGTGGCCGCAGCCGATGTAGGGGTTGATGGCGTACTCGACGCCCTGTATCCCGCTCTTGTTCATGATGCCCTTGCAGGTGGTCTCCCCGATGTTCACGGGTGTACCCGGGGGTGGGCTACCTATTAATAAATCGCCGTATCAAACTCTATGTGAACGCCGGTCCAACCGGCTGGATGGAAACGACATGAAGATAGTAGTCATATACGATAGCAAGGGTGGGAACACCGAGAAGATGGCGAAGGCCATAGCCGAGGGAGCCTCCAAGGCTGCGGATGTGGAGGTAAAGAAGATTGGCGAGGCCTTCCCGCTCACCATCATGGCGGACGCCGACGGAGTGGTCTTCGGGTCACCCGTCTACTACGCCGACATAAGCAACGACATGAAGGACTTCCTAGCCCACGTCGAGAGCTACGTCAAGGCCAACAGGAAGAAGATAAACGGACGCCCAGCGGCGGTGTTCGGCAGCTACGGCTACGACGGCGCGTGGATTATGGAGGAGCGGCTCAAGGCGAGGATCGAGTCCATCGGGTACGACGTAATCGACGAGGTATGCGTCCTCATAGACACCGACGTCAAGTACCACGCGGAGAGCCTCGACAAGTGCAAGGCCTTTGGCAAGAAGTTCGCCGAGTCCCTATAATCTCCACTTTTTAACCATTTCCAACACGCTTAAACAGCATGCATCCCCATTTTCTGCGATGAGCGAGGTCTACCCCAAGAAAGCAGTCGAGGCGCACAGGGACGGCCTCATCTACATTCACTGCCTAGGCGGCCCCGATAAAGGGTACTCCGCAGGGTGGAGCCTTGAGTCGCTGGCAGAGACCGACAATCAGGGAGACCTCGGGGAGTCACTGACACGAATCGTTGAATCACTTACGAGGCTAGAGGCCGAGTGGGCAGGCCCGCAGGCGGTGAACAGCCTCGACGCCTACGCCGCGGCTCACCTACACGGCGGAGAGATGACCGACTCACGTCTCAAAGAAATCGTCGTCGACTTCGTCGGAAAGGTAAACGAGTCGATTAGACCGTCGCTCGCCGTGAGCCTGGACCTGAAGCCCGACGCAGCCATGGTCGAGCCGCCCTACACCACGTCTGAAACGTATGCATCGCAGGGATTCATCGACGAGATGGACAGGTTCAACCACGCGTTCGCGGAGGCTCTGGAGCAGAGCTACAGGCGCGGCTTGTTCAGGGTCGTTCCCATCCTGAACCTAATGAGGCACGTCGACTGGGGGTCGGAGACGCTGTCGAGGTACATCTCCACGTCGTACCGCTACGGGTACCCCATCTACCAGAACTTTTACACGGGGACGCTGCACCCCCGGTACCTCCACGGGACAGAGAGCCTCGAACCCGACCCGCTGGCCACGTACCTCAGGCACGGCGGCGTCCACGGGAACAGCGACGGCCAAGGCATCCTGGACGTGGTAACGCTGAACCTCCCTAGGATCAGCCACGAGTCGAGAGACGAGGAAGACTTCTTCAATCAGATCGATGCGGCGATGGAGCTGGCGCGGGACGCCCACGAGTCCAAGCGTGGCCACCTAGAGACCATGCTGGAGGAGGGGATGCTCCCCGAGACCGCCAGGCACGTGGACTCTCTCGACTGGCACTTCTCAGCCGTCAACATGGTAGGGATGAACGAGGCGCTGACACACGTCATCGGCGCTGGGACGGAGCACGTCGCGGGGAAGGCGGTCACCTACCGGCTGCTGGAGCACATGATCAGGAAGCTGGAGACGATCCAGGAGGAAACCGGGCACATCTACACCCTGGAGGCGGCCCCATGCGAGGAGGCGGGGGCTGCGATGGCTCAGAGAGAAGCCGCGGACAACCCGGGTGAAGCCCAGCCTTTCTACACGGGCTCGACGGAGTTGCCGCCGTGGCACGGCGACGACCTGTGGGACGCGTTGGAGCACCAGAAGAAGTACCATGGCATATACACCGGTGGAGACGTGTTCCAGATACATCTGGCCGAGGGTGTAGATTACAGGGAGGAGTGCAAGCTCCTGCTGAGGAGGACGCTAGAGGTCTTTGGGTTCAACCACCTCAAGGTCTCACCCGTGTTCAGCCTCTGCGGCGAACACGGATATATTACAGGGGAGAGAAGCGGGTGCCCGATGTGCGGGGAAGAGACCCAGGTCATAACGTGGGTGGACTGCAGCCCGCGGAGCGTCGGATCACTAGGTGAAGGATTAAAGGAGGCGTATAGGCGACGAGTGTACAGCGACGTCAAAGACAGATGAGCATAGACTTCCCCGTCGTCGGGTACAGGAAGCTCAGCGTATCCGACTACCCTGGGAAGCTCAGCGCCGTGATCACCGTGCCAGGGTGCAACTTCAGGTGCCCCTACTGCCCCAAGGAGAAGCTGATCCACCACTATATCCCGATGGAGAAGACCCCCGTCTTCGACATCTTGGAGTCTCTCTACCCGAGGGTGGGCTTCATCGACGGCGTCACGTTGACGGGCGGCGAGCCCCTCCTCCACAAGGGCCTCTCGTCGTTCCTCGTGGAGCTTAGGCGGCTGGGGCTGTCTGTGAAGCTGGACACGAACGCGTCCAAGCCCAGAGCCTTGAAGCGAGTCATCGAAAAGGGGTTAGTGGACTACGTGAGCGTTCACGTGGTGGCCCCCCTGGGCAGGTACGTGGAGGTCTCGGGATACCGGCTGAAGGTGGACAGCATCAGGGACAGCATCCAGATGATAAGGAGGAGCTCCATATCCCATGAGTTCACGGTCACTCCCGTCCCGGGGATACACAGCCGTGACGACATACTTGAGATATCGAGGATGCTCGCAGGGTCGAGGAGGCTCGTGCTGAGGCGTTTCACTCCGTGCATGAGCATGGACCCCGACTTAAGGGACTCCAAGCCGTACACCACTGCCGAGCTTGAGCAGCTCAAGAGCTTGGTCGCCCCGTATTTTAATGAGGTCGAAATAGAGAGACCACATGAACGCGGGGATAGTTAAAATAACCTACATCTAAAAACATAGTATTTACTACGCCACCTTATATATGCATAAAGATTCATATCAAAATATAGAGTGGTTTATCGTTACTATTAGCTGCATATCAAATCAGGTTTAAGTATAGACTATCATTACACTCATTACTATAATGATGGGTACATTCGTAATTGTTAATAACGTAAATAGAAGTATGCTCAACCTGCATATAACTGGTGAAAAATTTGGAAATGAAAGGTAACACCCTAGCTATTGTGCTACTTGTCGTAGGACTCATTGTCGGAGGAGGCGTCGGCTATTTCGCCGCGCCGAAGGAGACGGCTCCAGGTGAAGTAATCACTGAGACGGTCGAGAAGATCCCGCTAGACGGGATGACCGTCCAGATTGGCTACGTAGCCTCTCAGACAACGGCTCTAGAGACTGCGGTACCTCTCGTCGAGGAGATGATGGTACCCGACTACAACGCTTACTGTGTAGAACTTGGATACGACATCGACTTTGAATACCTCATCGACGACGCGACTAGTCAGGCCGCGGTCCACCTAGAGAAGGTCCAGGGCTTCAAATCCATGGACGTAAACGTGTTCATAGGTGGCGGCTGGTCAAGCCAGG
>JAFGTA010000085.1 GCA_016934355.1 Candidatus Bathyarchaeota archaeon
ACCCGAGGCTGCCTGCCTTCGCTACGGCCTCGACGACGAACTGTTTGACTCCCTTAATGCCTAGGCCGGGTTTCAGCATCCTGTGCGCCGCCACGTTGGTGCTTCCCCCGCCCTTTGGCATCGCTATTAGTTCAAGTGTGTCGCCTGGCACCATGTCGATGTAGAGCATAGGAACGTACCCGTTCAGGCCCACGTTGTTTCCTGTGTTGCCGCTGAACATGTCAACGGCGTTCGGGCGGAGAGGCACCTCCTTGGTAGCTCTCTTGGTGGCCTCCACCAAGACGTCTTTTATCTTGGACCGCATGGGGAAGCCGTCCCCCACTTTCACCATGAACGCGACGACGCCCGTGTCTTGACACATTGGCCTGCTGCCGTCCCTGGCTATTCCGACGTTCTCCAGGATGTTGCCCATCTGAGCCTTCCCGACTGCGCCTTCCGTCCCCTTCATCAGGCGCTCCATCTCCTCGACGTACTCCACGGGGAGCTCCGTAGCCGCTATGCGGAGAAGCTCCACCGCCGTGTCCTCGACGACCTTCTCTATCATCGCTATGCCTCCATCTCCTCGTTCAGCCTATCTCTCTCCGCGTTCACCTTGACCCCGATGTCGGCCGTGAGGTTAGCGCCATGCGTGTCGATGGTCACGATCATTGGGCCGAACTCCTCGACCTCGTAGACCCACAGGCACTCCGGCATCCCCAGCTCGTCCAGCCAGAAGACGTCCCTGACCTTCTTTATGCCTCTCGCAGCCAGAAGAGCGGCGCCCCCGGTGAACGCCCCGTATACGCAGCCGTACTCCTGGCAAGCCTTTGATGTCCGTGCACCCATGCCGCCTTTTCCTATGATTATGGAGGGCTGGTATACCTTGATGAACTCGTCTTGGAATATCTCCATCCGGGCGCTGGTCGTAGGGCCAGCCGCCACTACCTCCCATTCTCCCTTATCGTTCTTCCTCATGATGGGGCCGCAGTGGAACACTCCCCGCCCCTTGAAGTCGACAGGCGGTTTCTTGCCTTTCTCGTTTAGCTCAAGCGCCTTCAGGTGGGCCTCGTCTCTCGCCGTGACTATCGTCCCGGTCACGTAGACGAGGTCTCCCGCTTGTAGCTTCCTGATTTCCTCTTCGGGTACAGGTGTCTTGAGATGATGCTCCATGATTATACCTCAGTGATAGAGTGCGCATCCGTTTTTAGGGCTTATCATGTTTGGAGTCGAAACAAGGGGTATTTTTATGTATAAATGAAAAATGTGTACAGTAACGAGAAACGGTTTTAGCTCTTACCTCGTTTTTCTCGAAAGTTATAATATGCACCATCGAAAACCTTTAGGGATGTCTTATCCAAGGTCGAAGTTGGTTCTCCGCACGCGGCCCGAGAACAAGTCCTTCAAGGACCGGGTCAACGAGCTGAGCGGAGAGAACGTTGACCTCTGCTTTCAGTGCGGAGCCTGCAGCTCAGGCTGCCCCATGACGCAGGAGATGGACTACCTCCCGAGTAAGATCATCAGGATGGTGCAGCTGGGCCTAGACGAGGTCCTGGACTCTAAGACGATCTGGGTCTGCACCACCTGCTTCAACTGCGAGGTACGGTGCCCGCGCGGCATCGACATAGCCAACGTCATGGAGGCGTTGAGGCAGCTTGTGCTTCGGAAGAAGTACAACAGGGTTAGCCTCGACGAGCTGAGCCCAGAGGAACTACGGGAACTACCCCAGATAGCCATAGTGTCTAACCAGAGGAAGCTAACTGCATGACGAAGATAGCTTACTACCCCGGATGCACACTCAAAACTAACGCCAAGAACTTTGAGGACTCGAGCATCGCCACGGCCAAGACACTCGGCATCGAGTTCGTCGAGCCGGAGCGGTGGAACTGCTGCGGCACCGTCCATTCTTTAGCCACTGACGACGTGATGCACCACCTCGCGCCTATCAGAAACCTCATCAGAGTCGAGGAGCTGAACAACGCGGGGCAGGTGGACTCGAAGCAGGTGCTCACCCTCTGCGCCATGTGCTACAACACGCTGAAGCGAAGCAACCAGGTCTTCAACAGCGACAGCGACCGAAAGAAGAAGATACGCGACGTCATGTACAAGGAAGACATACAGTACAGCGGAAACGTCGACGTCCTGCACTACCTCGAAGTCCTACGCGAGGAAGGGTGGGATAAGGTCAAGGCAGCTGTGAAGAAGCCTCTGAAGGGGCTGAAGGTGGCGCCTTACTACGGCTGCCTACTGCTCCGCCCCCGAGGAATAGGCATCGACAACACGGACAACCCCCGGATAATGGAGGACCTGCTGGAGGCTCTCGGCGCCGAGGCGGTGGACTTCGGCTACAAGCAGAAGTGCTGCGGAAGCTACCACACAGTCCACATGAAGGAAGTCGTCGCCGACCTGTCCTACAAGATACTCAAACAGGCGGAGGAGGCAGGCGCTGATATGTTGATAACGGCGTGCCCCCTCTGCGAGTACAACCTCGGCCCGAGACAGGCCGAGGTCAAGAAGAAACACCCGGTTTTTGATTCAATACCCGTCGTCTACTTCACCCAACTCATGGCGCTAGCCTTCGGGCTCGATGAAGACGCGACGGCTTTCGCGGGCAACACGCCCGACCCTAGGCCCCTACTCAGAGACAAGGGCCTGCTGGAGGAATAATGATGGAAAACAACGACGAGATGGTCACCATCTACGTGATGGGAAAGAAGCACACTGTGCCCGGCAGCCTCACCATAATGAAAGCTATGGAGTACGCCGGCCACCAGTTCACACGGGGAGCGGGATGCAGGGGCGGATACTGCGGAGCCTGCGCCACCCTCTACAGGAAGAAGGGAAGCTACAAGCTGGAGGGCGCCCTCGCCTGCCAGAAGATAGTCGAGGACGGCATGTACATCGCACAGATTCCATTCAACCCAGCCGAGAAGATTACCTATAGGCTTGACGAGCTGAAGCCTGACGTCAACACCATGCTGGAGTACTATCCCGAGCTGAGCCGGTGCCTAGCATGCAACACGTGCACCAAGGCGTGCCCGCAGGACATCATGGTCATGGATTATGTGCAGGCGAGCCTCCGGGGCGATATAGAGCAGGCAGCCAAGCTGAGCTTCGACTGCATAAGCTGCGGCCTCTGCGCCGTAAGGTGCCCCGCCGAGATAGTTCCCTACAACGTGGGGCAGCTGGCTAGACGCCTCTACGCCCGCTACGTCGACGGCCCGTCACAGCATGTGCTGGACCGCGTCGAGGAGGTAGAGGAAGGCAAGTTCGACGAGGGCATCAAGGAGCTGATGGGGATGGATAAGGCGGCGCTTCAGGAGCGCTACGAGACAAGGGAGAAGATACTGGAATGAGCGACTACGACAGCGGCTACCCTGAATACATGCGGGAGAGCCTAGCCAAGGTGGCAGCCACGCGGGCGAGCCGCGTAGGCAAGAGCTTCAAATCCATGACAGCCGACGAGAAAGACAAGATACTCAGAGACTTCCACCCCGACTGGAAGATGGACCAGAAGAGAGAACTCAAAGTAGGTCCCAGCAAAGGACGGCTCATGCCCCACGAGGTCGTAGACATCATCGAGGCACACAGCATAATCAAACCCGAGGACATCGACCTATCAAGCATCGACTACGACGTCGACGTCCTCATAATAGGGGCCGGAGGAGCAGGGCTGAGCGCAGCCATCCTCGCCCACGACAGCGGAATAGACCCAGACAAGATACTCATCGTACAGAAGCTAAGGCTCGGCGACGCCAACAGCAAGATGAGCCAAGGCGGCATACAGGCCGCCGACGCGCCAAACGACAGCCCCACAATCCACTACCTAGACATCATCGGCGGAGGCCACTACGAGAACAAGCCAGAGCTGGTCGAGGCCATGGTCAAGGACGGCCCCGACGTCATCAAGTGGCACGAGGAGCTGGGCGTCCTATACGATAAACTGGAGGACGGCACCATGCAGATGGCGCCGGGCGGAGGCACAAGCCGCAGGCGTATGCACAGCTGCAAAGACTACACCGGCATGGAGATCACCCGCGTCCTCATGGACGAGGTGCTCAACAGGCAGATAGGGTACGTCGAGTTCACCAGCGCGGCGGAGTTCATCATGGACGATAAGGGTCAGGTCGCGGGAGCGGTTCTCTTCGACATGGACAGCGATGAGTATAAGATCGCCCGCGCCAAGAGCACGGTACTCGCGACGGGGGGCTTCGGTAGGCTCCACATTCAGAGATTCGAGACCACCAACCACTACGGTGCAACAGGCGACGGCATCATCATGGCGTACAGAGCAGGGGCAGACCTCATCCACCTCGACAGCACACAGTTCCACCCCACAGGCTCGGCCTACCCCGAGCAGATCGTGGGGCAGCTCTGCACGGAGAAGCTGAGGGCTAGGGGGGCTCAGCCCGTAAATATAGACGGCGAGCTCTTCGTGTATCCCCTCGAGACGCGTGACGTCGAGGCGTCCGCGCTCATCCGCGAGTGCTTCGGAAGAGAGAAGGGTGTGACCACCCCCTCAGGGATGAAAGGGGTCTGGCTTGACACCCCCCTCATCGAGATAATCAACGGTGAGGGCACCATCGAGCGCGAGTTCGCCGCCATGTTAAGGAACTATAACAAGTTCGGCATCGACATCCGTAAGGAGCCCATGCTCGTTTTCCCGACCCTCCACTACCAGAACGGCGGCGTCGAGATCAACGTGAAGTGCGAGACCAACGTGCCTGGGCTATACGCCGCAGGCGAGGTCTGCGGAGGGGTCCACGGCAAGAACCGTCTCATGGGCAACAGCCAGCTAGACCTCTACGTCTTCGGGCGCAGAGCGGGGAAAGCCGCGGCTGAACGGGCGAAGAACGCCGAGATAGGTAAACTCAATCTGGACCACCTGAAGCGGTACGAGAAACTGCTCAAGGAAGGCGGAGTGGAGACCACGAGGAAGTCGCCGATGCTTCTCCCCGAGTACCGCGGAGAGAAGACCCTAGAGCACCAGCTGAAGCTACTGTAGGCAACCGAAATGTCTGACGAGAAGATAGGCGTCTGGGTCTGCGAGTGCGGCGGTAACATAGGCGACGTGGTCGAGACAGAGAGAGTCGTAGACGCCATCAAGGACGACGTCGCATACGCGAAGGTAGAGAGGTACCTCTGCAGCAAACCAAGCGTCGACGGCATCAAGGAGGCAGTAGAGAAGCAGGGGCTCGACAGAGTCGTGCTCGCCTGCTGCACCCCAAAGATGCACAGGACCACGTTCCAGAGCAACCTCGAGGAGAAGGGGCTGAACCCCGCGTTTCTCGAGATGGTGAACATCCGGGAGCACTGCAGCTGGGTTCATAAGAACGACCACGAGGGAGCCACCCAGAAAGCGCTAGACCTGGTGAGGGGAGCGATCTCGAGGGCGAAGGAGTCGGTTCCTCTGGAGTCCAAGAAGATGGAGGTTATCCCGGAGGCGCTGGTCATCGGCGGAGGAGTCGCCGGCATCACAACGAGTCTCAGGCTCAGCGAGTACGGTATGAAGGTCCACCTGGTCGAGAAGAGCGCAAGCATCGGCGGCCACATGATCCAGTTTCCCAAGGTCTTCCCTACCCTCGACTGCAGCCAGTGTATCCTCACGCCAAAGATGGCACAGGTGAGCCAGAGCCGGAACATCGATCTCCTCAGCTACAGCGAGGTCAAGGAGATCGACGGAGTCCCAGGAGACTTCAAGGTTAAGGTCTGGGTCAAGCCGCGGGGCGTCGACCCCGAGAAGTGCATCGGCTGTGGCTCATGCAACACGGTTTGCCCGGGGAAGGCGAAGGACGAGTACAACCAAGGCCTCAGCGAGAGGAAGGCCATCTACAGGCCGTTCCCCCAGGCCGTGCCTAGCATATATACGATAGATTACGACGCCTGCCTCAAGTGCGGCGCATGCGAGAGGGCATGCCCAGCCGGAGCCATCGACATCAACGACCCGGGAAAGGAGATCGAGCTCAACGTGGGAGCCATAGTCCTCGCAACAGGCTATGAGCTGTACGACCTGAGCGGCTTACCGCAGTACGGTTATGGCGTCTACCCGAACGTGGTCACAAGCCTGGAGATGGAGCGCATACTCGACGTCAACGGGCCAACGGGCAGCCAACTCATAGTGCCCGGCACCGATAAAGAGGTAAAGAGCATCGCATACGTCCTCTGCGCGGGAAGCAGGGACACAGAGGTGGGACGACCCCACTGCAGCAGAGTGTGCTGCCTGTATAGCCTCAAGCAGGCGCAGCTTCTCCGCGACAGAGGCCTAGACGTCTGGATACACTACATCGACATAAGGGCCCCCGGCAGACGGTACGAGGAGTTCTACCGGACCACCCAGGAGAAGGGAGCCATGTTCGTCAAGGGCAAGGTCACGGAGATCGTGCCCGAGGGAGACCAGGTGCTGGTCCGAAGCGAGGACATGATGCTCAACCGCATGATTGAGAACCCGGTCGACCTCGTGGTTCTGGCGCCGCCGATAGTCACGACGGAGGAGACTCTGAAGCTCGCGGAGACGCTGCGCGTGCCGGCTGACGAGGACCAGTTCATTCTCGAGCGGCACCCCAAGCTGGACCCAGTGAGTACCAAACGCGATGGCATCTACGCCGCTGGCATGATAATAGGGCCCAAGGACATCCAGAGCACGACGGCCGAAGCCGAGGGCGCCGCCATGAAGGTGGTGAACTTCCTCAGCGGTGACCGCGTCATAGAGCCTAACAGGGCTTTCCTAGCCGACGTGGCAGCCTGTGATGGCTGCGAGAAGTGTGTCGAGGTTTGCCCTGAGAACGCAATAACGATGGAGAAAGGGAAGCCGGTCATAAACGAGATCATGTGCAGCGGCTGCGGTGCATGCATCCCCGCCTGCCCACAGGACGCGTTGGACCAGCATGGACTCAGCGACGCCCAACTCAAGGCGAACATCAAGGGAGCCCTAGAGAAAAGCGACGCAGAGCTCAAGATACTCGCGTTCGTCGAGCAGGAGGTGGCGTACACAGCCGTCGACCTGGCTGGTCTCGCGAGGCTCACCTATCCGAGCAGCGTACGCATCATCCCGTTGCCCAGCCTAGCCCGCCTCAAGAAGGAGCACATACTGTACGCATTCGCACACGGAGCCGACGGTGTCATGATGCTTGAGGCGCCTGCGCACGAGGGACCCTACGGTCACGCTCACGTATTAAGCGAGGAGCGGATCGACGAGTACAGGTGGGAGGTAGAGGACGACGATGTCGATAGCAGCAGGATATGGTTCAGCAGAGCCTATGTACCTGACTGGCGTAAGCTGGAACGCGTCTTCAGCACCTTCCATGACATCGTGGACGGCGAGGGCCCCCTCGACGATGACGTCAGGGAGACACTCCTAGAGGAATACAACTAATTTTTTCTTTATTTACATAACTCAGACGGGTCTACCCGATGATTACATCTTAAATAGCTAGTCCGTGTCATTTCTTCACGACTCGATTTGAGCGTAGATACAGAGAAACTTCTCAAGGAAGCTTCTAAGTGGAAGAAGATAGCTCCACCCTATCACGCCTTCTACCAGGGGAAGGTAGAGGTCATGCCAAAGTGCGCCATACGCAGTCTCCAAGATTTCAGCATATGGTACACGCCCGGCGTCGCCGAGGCCTGCCTCGACATAGAGAAAGACAAGGAGAAGGCGTACGAGCTAACAAGCAAATGGAACTACGTCGCTGTCGTCAGCGACGGCACACGTGTCCTAGGGCTCGGAGACATAGGCGGCCAAGCTGGCCTGCCCGTCATGGAGGGTAAGGCACTCATATTCAAGTACCTCGGAGGCGTTGACGCGTTCCCGATATGCCTCTCGACGAAGGACCCCGACGAGGTCATACAGGCTGTCAAGTGGATTGAGCCCAGCTTCGGAGGCATCAACCTAGAGGACTTCAGCAAGCCAAAGTGCTTCTACATCCTCGAGAAACTCAGGAAGGAGATGCCCATCCCCGTCTGGCACGACGACCAGCAGGGCACGGCGGCGGTCATACTGGCGGGGACGATCAACGCCCTCAAGTTCACGGGTAAGAAGCTGGGCGAGGCCAAGTTCACCATCGTGGGCACCGGCTCAGCGAACACCAGAACATACTACGTGCTGACGGCCGCGGGTGTAAACCCCAAGAACATCATCATGGTCGACAGCCGCGGCGCGATAGGCACCCACAGAAAGGAACTTGAAGGCACCTACAAGTGGCCCATAGCCCAGAAAACCAACCCAGACAACATAGAGGGAGACATAAAGAAAGCCGCAGACGGAAGCGACATCATAATAGCCGCGTCCAAACCCGGCCCCGGAACCATCAAGAAAGAGGACATCCAAGCCATGGCGACGGACCCGATAGTCTTCGCGTGCGCCAACCCAGTGCCTGAAATATGGCCGTGGGAGGCCGAGAAGGCGGGAGCCAAGGTCATAGCCACGGGCCGCAGCGACTTCCCCAACCAGGTCAACAACAGCCTCGTGTTCCCCGCTATATTCAGGGGGGCGCTGGACGTGAGGGCGAAGACGATCACGGACGAGATGTGCATAGCGTCGGCGACCGCCCTAGCAAAGTTCGCCGAGGACAAGGGACTCACCAAGGACTATATCATCCCAGCGATGAGCGAATGGGAGATATACCCGATGCAGGCGGCAGAGACTGGGCTTAAGGCAATAGAGCAGGGCATCGCACGCAAGAAGATGAGCAGGGCCGAGCTCTACGAGAGAGCCGAGACGATTATCGGTCGCACCCAGAACGTCGTGAAGATGCTGATGCAGCAGGGCTTCATTGACGCTCCTCCGCCTGAGCCGGAGTAACTCTCTTCTATTTTACTTTTTTAGATACCTTTTTACGAGGGCGTCCATGTAAGCGTCTACTTAAATAATCGACAGCGCATAGAAGGAAGGGGAAAAATGCCTTATTGTACCGAGTGTGGGGGGAAGCTGAAGTGGGACGCGAAGCTCAGGCACTACAGCTGCCAGAGCTGCGGGCTGACATACACGGAGGCGGAGCTGTCTCGCGCCCTCGAGAAGCTATATAATAAGGACGACGACGAGGACGAGAAGCGGCGGCAGCGTAATCAAGATTATCTTGATTGGTGGACGAGCTCTAAGAAGAAGAGATAGCCATTCAAGTATAGTATTTATAATGGTTATTCTGAATCGTTAGTAATTTCTAAATTCTTTAAAGTTTAAAACCTTCGACGATACTTATTCTAGTAGAGATCATTTACAGGTGCTACCATGGTATTCCCCGTTGAATCCGAAGACCGTACGATGCGGAACCTTCTCATGCTCTGCCAGGACAACGCTAGGCTCATAGTGGAGGGGTTCAGGAAGATACTTTCCATAACCGACCAGATCTCAAAGAACGAAGGGACTTCGGAAGGCATCATAGAGAATATCCAGAATATTATCGACGAGTCGAGCAAAATCAAGAGTACGTTGATCAAGGAGCTTCACGAGATCGGCGGTGTCTTGCTGAGCCGAGACGACTTCTTCAGGCTCATAAGTGCCCTCGGTGACATAATGGATCACGTCAAGGGCATAGGGGCGCGTTTAACCGAAATACAGCAAAGAAAATATGTTGTTCCCAACGACGTAGGCCAGAGCGTCAACAAGCTCTCTGACATCGCCTTCGATGCGATGATCAAGCTCCGAGAGGCAATGATGAGTCTAGGGTTTAACAGCGAGAAAGCCGTGAGCTTCACCAAGGAGATCGATGATCTAGAGAAAAGATTCGACGAGGCCTACTTCAGAGTAGAGCTCTCAGTCATCACGAGCGAGATGGAGCTACCCGCCATTCTGATGCTGAAGGATGCCATCATGCTAATGGAAGACATGGTGGACAAGATACGCGACGCCTCCGACCTCATAAGGATCATAGCGCTCTAAAATGAACGCATCGCCTATCCCCGTCCAGCTCCTCGGGGACAACCGCCTCATTGTATGGGACCACAAGAAGGGAAACCAGCTCTACAACAAAGGCTTCTACGGTAAGCCCCTGGGCGTGGCGAGGCCGAGAGAGGAGTTCACTCAGCCGCTCATCCTCGACGCCGTAGAGGGGCTGTACCTCCTTGAGAAGAAGATGATCACTGTCTGTGACTTGTTAGGAAAAACGGTGTCCCTGTCTGAACTGAGGCGACGCCTGCAAGAGGAAACCGATGGAATCGAGCGAAAATACGGCGTCTACAATGAGCTCAGGGAAAAAGGCTACATCGTGACACCCGGCATCAAGTATGGCTGCGATTTCGCAGTCTACGAGCACGGGCCAGGTATCGACCACGCGCCATACGTGATACAGCTCCAAGGCTCAGATGAGCCCATAGAAGCCGAAGAGATCGTGAAGTCGGGGCGATTGGCTTCAACAGTAAGAAAATCGTTCATAAAAGCAGTAAAAATCGGCGGAGAATCACGTTTCCTAGAGTTCAACTGGTGGAAAGCCTAAAAATAAGCCCGGGTAAGCCGCATTTATTTAATTATCTTCTTGCTCTCTCTCGGTGGCTGGAACCAAGAACTCGTACTCGACCACAAGCTTATCATAGCATTTTTTACAAACGTTTCCGATACGAGGGATGAACCCTTTAAAATGCGCTAAAGGCCCATTACACTGGGGACATTTCTCTGACATTTAATCAAACAACTCTCTTTAAATTTTTAAAGAATATTGAGTACCCCTATATAAAAATCAACGCTATTTCAGATAAACATAGTTAAACGTTAAGATTCTCTAAATAAATTTTTATTATGATTAACTTTTCTCCTCTTCAACTATCTTCATAAAGTCCTCGGGCTCTCTGAACTCCCTGTAGACCGAGGCGAACCTAACGTAGCACACGTAATCAAGGTCCTTCAGGTGCGAGATGACTCTGTCACCAATCTCGTTAGAAGCGACCTCGTCACGTCCCTCATCGATGATGCTCTGTCTGACCTTCTCCGTGATATCCCTCATCTGCTCCAAGCACACAGGGCGCTTCTCGCATGCCTTCTGCAGCCCCTTCAATATCTTGGCGCTTTCGAACCTCTCAAGGCGCCCATCCTTCTTGCGGACCATGAGCTCGATCTCCTCTATGTACTCATATGTGGTGAGGCGCTTGCCGCATCCACTACAGATTTTTCTTCTACGTGTCATGTTGTTGGGTGAGTCTCTTGTCTCAAGCGTACGGAGAACCTCTGAGCCACAGAATGGACACTTCACGTCATGACACCGATGCAGTTTACTCATTGCGGTTGTTTCTCATCTTTTAAAAATTTTTCCAAGAATTTCTTGATGAATTGATCAACATGTTTCTTATGTGGGTGGCCTATCCATACAATTTTATCTGCAATGCTTGTTGAGTGTTTTTCCTTAACTACACAAATGGCTATATTCGTTAGACTAGAGCCTTATCATAACTGGTAGAAATTACCGTCAAAGGTAGTCATTAGAAAGATATGGATTCAGAAACTAGTTTTTCACTCCAGAATCCCTTTTTATATTAAGGCTATGGATTTGCTCGGGCTATAAGATGCAGGTTGGACAACTAGAACTCGAGAAGCAGGAGAAGAAGAAATCCGAGCTCATGGACGACGAACTGGACCTCCTACCCGTCTACACAAGGGAGACCAGCAGGACGAGGATCCCGCCAGAGGCGATGGGACACCTAAACGCCTTGAAGAACATCGATCAGGCGTTAACCAAGTTTAAGCTAAGCAAGAACGAGGTACGTGTGTATCTTTACCTTGCTAGGTTCGGCGCCCATAAGGCGCAGAGCGTCGCCGAGGCCCTCGGCGTGCACAGGACTGAGGCATACAAGATTCTTCGCAGGTTAGAGGCGCAGGGGCTCATCAGCAGAGTGATGGAGCGGCCCATGAAGTTCGTCGCTGTTCCGTTTGAGACGGTGCTGGACAACCTCATCGAGGAGCGCCGGCAACGTATCCACCAGATGGAGCAGAGGAAGGCCGAGCTTCTGAAGATATGGAAGAGCCTTCCCGAGCCGGAGAACGTCCAGCACAGCAAGGAGACTTTCCAGGTGCTGGAAGGAAAGCGCCACATCAGCGTGAGGCTTAATGAGCTTCTTGAGGGATGCAAGGAGAGCATAGACATCGTGGTCTCTGACAGCAACCTAATCTGGCTGTACAACACGCCGTTCCTTGACGACCTGGACGAGATCGCCGTCGAGGACCGTATAAAGGTTCGGCTCCTCACAAACTATTCGCCTACGAGCAGCTACGTGCTGGACCAGATCGAGGTCGGTAACGGCGACTTCGCGTACCTGAAGAAGCACGAGATGCCGGGCTTCTTCATCAGGGACGGCAAGGAGATGATCCTGCTCATGGCGAATGACCAGAGCAGTCTCTACGGGATGTGGACCAACTACGATAGCATCGTGAAGAGCTACAGCATCCTTTTCGACCTACTCTGGAAAAGCAAGTAGGTTCTTTTACCTTTTTACCCTAGGATCAGGTTCAGGTTCCAGATGCTTACTAGGATCTTGGCGACTCCAGCAACCAGGGGGAAGCCAAAGAAGTAATGGGCAACCTTGCTCTTGACTACTCTATTCAGCAGGAAGGGCACAGCGATACAAATAGCCACTAACAGGAGATCTACCTGTATCCATGAACCGCTGCCCATGAGCGATGCGGCTACATTGTTTCCCTCTACTAGCCCCATCGAAAGACCGAGACGTGTCGATACCCAATCTCCGAGAGCCCCTAATATGAGTATGAAATACGCGATTGGCTCGATCTTTATCTCTGGGTATCGGAGCAAATAGATCGAGAATATAGATCAAGAATCTATGATATAAAGATATAGATCACATACTCATAGATGATAATCAATACAATAAAAGGAATAATTATAAAATGCATTAAAATGCATTTAGACATATGGTGAGTTATATTGACTAAAATAGATGATTACTCTATTCTCCAGTAGAACGGAATATCGAACCCAAACGTTGTACCAATAGTAATTCCAATGTGAGTAGAGTTGACATTACTGACCCAGAAATTAGAGTCAGTAAGTTCTACCATAGGAGTCACCTGCACGTTACTTGGAGTTCTACCCAGGCTGTGAGAAATATCTACGGTTATATCTCCAGCGGGGACGACCGCAGTTCCCAACTCATACTCCATGTAAAAGTCTGTGGATGCCTTGGCGGCTCCAGGAGTGGATATAGTCACATATTCGAAACTTGGGGATGATTTGTTTAGCCAGATGTGTATCTCGATGGTTTCTTGAGGATCCCAAGCTCCGTGGATAGGCGAGGTCAGCTTCATCGAGTTAATCTTGTCGCCCTCGGCGCCGGCGAAGAACACCCGGTTCACCTTCCAGTAGCTATCGGTATCGCCATCCTGGTCGTAAGCTATCCACTCGGTACTCTGAGCGCCGGACGCGGTGAATGTGACTATGCAGTCCATCTTATCGAAGTCTCTAAGCTGGATGCTCGTTTCGCCGCTGTTCGTCACATTTACCCCAATAGTCTGGGCACCAACAGGGCTCCACGAGACGAACGCGATCCTCTCGTTCAGCGTCACCTCGCTCTGCGAAACAATGCTGTCAATTCCCTTGTTTAAAACACCGAAGCTGGAGATCGTGGACGTAATTAGAATGGATACCCCTGCGATTAGCATTATAGCCGTGAAGGCCGTCGCTACCGTGGTTGACTGCCCCATCCCTAGTCTCCTATGCTAAAGTAGAGCTCGTCGTCCACCCCGTTATACGTGTTAAAGCAGACATAGTAGTCGCCTTTCACAAGGTCTGAAGAGGTGGTAATCGTGAGTTCCAGAGTCTCTGCCCCTTGCCAGTGATCGTCCTCGCTGTTCAGAATAGTGTAGCTCCACCCGGCCCCGGACTCTGAATAGAAAACGTGGCTGAAGTTACCGAACCTACCGAATAAGATGTCGCTCTGCTCTACGACCGCTGAAGGGATCGTGGTCTCGCCCGTGTTCTTAACCCATACCTTCACAGTGGTCGAAGAGGTGTTGACCGCCGATATCACGTCGACGCTTGTCTGCATCTTATCGCTAAGCCTCTCCGACATACTGAGGGTACCGTGCTCAAGCCCCGCCATGGATGACAGGAACACCTGAGACAACGCGGCGGCCGCGATGACAACGGCAACTAGAACTATGCCTTCGGATACAATCGACGAGGCCATGATTGGTTCTCAATCGATTCAGGGTATATAGATAGTTTATGAATCTAGGACAACTAACATTGATCCTTAAAATTATAGACCTCTTCTAAAAAAAACTAAACAAAATAGGAATTTTCATTATCCTATCCCCAGATTGACTTATTTATCAAAATAGCCATTGAGGGTTTATGTCGCAGACTAGGCCATCTGCTCACCAGTTATACTCGAAGTACATCAATAACAAACGTTTACGTGAAGGCGCTTTAGGTGATACAGCCCTGGGGCTCTGGGGTAAAATTCCATTAAACTTGGATGAAGCTGTCAGACACCTCCAAAAAGTACAGAAAAAAGACGAGCCTGAGTCTGAGCATCTTGAAACACTCAAAAAAAACATGAAGCGTCACCTCCGAAGGCTAGGGATACTAACAGAGGGGACGTCCCAGAAAATCGATCAGATGCATAAAGGCGTGGTTGAGACAGGCCAGCAGCCAAACTGCCTAGGCGGTCCAAGTCTAATACTCAATAAAGTCGCTTATATGAAATATTTAGCCGAGAAAGCAGGCATCGCGCCCTTATATTTTGTCGTCGACTACGATGGTATCCAGCCTGAGCTAACTAACACAAGGCTACCCAGCCCCTCACCCCACGGCCTCATTCTCAAATACCCTGTTGAACCTGAATCCGAGAACTGCCCTATATACACACTGGACAACCCGTCCGAGGAATGGCTCACCCAGAACCTGGAAAAGATCACAAGCAACTATAGAGGTCTTCTCAAAGGCACGCCTCAGAACGAAAAAATACAGCAGAACCTCAACCACCTGCTGACAATAATCAAAGCCGCCTTCCACTCCACCCGTAATGTCTCAGAGTTTTCCACCAAAATCATAGGAACCCTCTTGAACGTAGAATCTGAGCAGGGGGTACCATTATACTGGTACTCTATGCCGAATACAAGACAACTATTTCTAGGCGGCTACGAGACGCTGCTCTCTGAGCCAACTCGTAGCAGATTCGTGGAAGCAACAAACAAAGCAACAAGGATGGTTGAGGCTTCAGGCTATCTCCCCCAGATTGGAGTGAGGCCCGATGACTATGTTCCCTTTTACTTGGAGTGCACCGAGTGTAATAGCACCCGCGTTGAGTTAAGCTATCATAGGAGTTCTGGATCATCGACATCAACCGTTAAAGGAAAATGCAGTAAATGTGGGGAAAAGTATGACTACTCCTTCAACGCCGGCAGCCCAGATCTCACAGAGATTATCGATTACATATCTCCCCGCGTCGACACACGTCAATTCATCGTAGGCTCCGTCATACCTGTGTTGGCACGTATAGGCGGACCCGCAGAGACAAGCTACTTCGCTGAATTAGTGCCTGTAGCTAAGGCGCTGGGACTTCCATTTCCGATAATAATGCAGTACACAAGAGTATTCTATAACACGCCTTGGATCGAGTCAAAGGCCGAGGCGATGAGTGAAGTAGGCTTATCACCCATCGCGAATACGACTCTCTTTAATGCCTTGGGTAGGTGGGTTAAGTCCAAGAACGAAGGTGATGAGCAGAAACTCGGATCTGCACATAAAGAGATCCAGTACTCGATTGCATCCTCATATAGGAACCTGGTGAATACTCTTGAGAGCCTACAGAAAGAGATGGAATCAATAAAGCTGCAGCTTGGTGAATCCAGAGACAGGTCAACATTGATTACAGAACTACGAGATAAGCAGAAAACCATGCAGGAGATCGAGCTTTACCTGTCCTGGGCCTTCGGAAGGTTCAGCGCTGAGAAATTCGGCCAAGAGGTCAACTGGAACTGGATCGACCTTTCCGTCGTCGCCGGTTTAAGCGATATCATGGGAGTATATGAACGCCTCTACAACATTCATACGCCTAACTCTTCTGTTTTTTACATTAACTTATAGGGAACCGCTTTTGTGAGGCTCCTTATGATAATATTGTTCCTTAAAACTTTATAACGTGCTCAACACATGCAATCATTGAAACTCGAAGTGAAAAATATAACCTCAATATGTGTTGAATGCGGCGCAGAGATTACGATGGAAGATGACGCACAAAAGGGAGAGATAACGAGTTGCCCTGATTGTGGGACAGACTACGTCGTCGAGCTGGACGAAAAAGGCTTCAAGCATTTAACAGAACTCAATTTAGAAGGAGAAGACTGGGGCGAATAAGAGCTTCCGTGTTTACCTCATTGAACAAGGAGTATATATTACATGGCTGAGATCGCCTTAATCTGTGATCAGACAGAGACAGATGAGCTAGGCATCAGGGTAACAGCCAGCCAGATGGGCATCGATTTAAAGCTGATACCTTTTTTCAAATCGGCTTTCGCCTTCAATCATGAAGGTTACACGTACAGAACTATGGGTAGAGACAACACGAGGATACTAAACGATGTACGCGTCTTCCTTAACAGGTGCCAAAGCAAACACAGGAGACTGTACACGACGACTATCTTCGAGTCTATTGGGAAACAAGTGGTTAACCCAACCAGCATTGAAATGAGCTGCCACAGTAAATTACGTACATTATTGGCGTTAGCAGCGAAAGGTATACAGATACCTAGAACGGTCTACGCTGCTTCTAATGTAAAAGAGTCCATCGCGGGTGGAGGGGTCCAGGATAACACGGAGTCCATCTGTGAGCTGCTGGAACGTGAGCTTGATGGCAAAATGGTGATCAAGCCGGACGCTGGCTCACATGGCAGAGGGGTCGCTCTGGCTGAGAATAGAGAAAGCCTACGCTCGGTTCTAAGTACAATAGCGCCTGGAGTATCGAACCCTTCCGGCGTCATCGCGCAGGAACTTATACCGAAGTGGTTCTACGACCTTAGGATACTCGTCTACAAGAAGAAGGGGGAGCACCCCAAATGCCATGAGGATGCTCTTGCACGTGGCGGCTTCAAGGACTTTAGGACAAACACGTTCCTCGGTAACATGGTTTTCAGAGCCAAGCTACCGAGGAAGGTGAGGGAAAAAGCCGAGGCGTGTGCAGCCATACTGGGGGGGAAAGGAGATGCATGGGTATTAGCTTTGGACGCGCTTCCGTACATCCCGCGGGAGATGATGAGAGACGAGGACCAGCTAGTGAATAGCTTTAAGGAGCTTGAGGCCCCGTTCGCGGAAGTCACTCGAGTAAAGGAGAGGCGGAGAAAGAAGCAACGCTTCGAGAAGTACACTGAGGATATTAATAG
The DNA here is from genome assembly GCA_016934355.1 of Candidatus Bathyarchaeota archaeon. The sequence continues at coordinate 17,300 of JAFGTA010000085.1, forward strand.
GACTTACACGGCGTACATGGAAGCCGAGCCCTATAGGTACATCGAAGCTGTTGTCAATGATACGTTAGATAAGACAGCAGATAACATATACTTTCACGAGGGGAACGCTTGCCCCGAGTTCTGGGAGCAGACGAGGGTCGTGGCGGGGATTAACCTCGCCGAGGACATGCTGGGTTGCGCGCAGAGCCTAATTGATAGGTAGGTGAGGGGTTGAAGGTCGCTATTATGGGTGGGTCGGGGTACGCGGGCGGAGAGTTACTGAGGATACTGCTGCTTCACCCCGAAGTAGAGGTTGAAGCCGTCACATCTTCCACATACCAAGGGGAGTTCCTGTACACGATTCACCCGAATCTACGGGGCTTCACGAACCTGAAGTTTACCCAGTTTGACTCCAAGGCCATCACTGATAGCTGTGACCTTGTTTTCTTGGCAACGCCTCACGGAACGTCGAAGGGGTACGTCCCTCAACTACTTGAAACTGGGTTAAAAGTAGTTGACCTAAGTGCAGATTTTAGGCTTCATGACCCTGCAGACTACCCCCGATGGTACGGTTGGGAGCACCCTAACCCTGAGATGTTAAAAGAAGCAGTCTATGGGCTTCCTGAGCTTCACAGAGAGGAGATAAGAGGGGCTACGCTTGTTGCGTGCCCCGGCTGCATGGCCACGGCGTCGATCCTCGCATTGACTCCTATGGTCAAGTCAGGGCTGGTCGAGCCTAACAGAATCATACTCGATGCGAAGATCGGGTCTTCAGGTGGAGGTAGAACGCCTACTCCGGCGAATCATCATACTGAGAAATTCGGTGGGATACGCCCCTATCAGGTGACCGGTCACAGGCACATTGCGGAGATCGAGCAGGAGGTCTCTGCCGCGGGAAACTATAACGTCGCAGTTGGGTTCACCCCTCATTCGGCTAACATGGCGAGGGGAATTCTTATCACCGCTCACCTTTGGCTGAGTAGACAATCCAGCGACCGCGATATATGGGGTGCTTACAGGGGCATGTATGGCAACGAGCCCTTCATAAGGTTCGTAAAGACGAAGAAAGGGCTTCATAACCTCCCTGACCCTAAGAACGTTGTAGGCACTAACTTCTGCGACATAGGCTTCGAGCTGGATGAGCATGTTGATAGACTCGTCGTCTTTTCTTCTATCGATAACATCATGAAGGGGGCTTCTGGACAGGCTGTCCAGTGCTTTAACATCATGAACGGCTTCGATGAGCGTACAGGTCTGAACCTGATAGGCATCCACTAGGTGAATGCATGCTCATAGTTGTCAAGGTTGGCGGCGACCTGCTGAAGGAGGGTCTACCGGATGCGCTGCTAAACGACCTTGTTTCACTGTGTAAAGAGCATCAGGTTATTCTGGTTCACGGTGGAGGCGACTTGGTAACTGAGATATCTACTAAGCTTGGGCACCCGCCCAAGTTCGTTACATCTCCCAAGGGCTTCAGAAGCCGCTACACGGACAAAGAGGAGTCCCTTATTTTCACCATGGTGATGACCGGCTTGATCAACAAGCAGATAGTAGCCAGACTGGAGAGCCGTGGCGTGACGGCTATTGGTCTCAGCGGTATTGACGCCCACTTGATCAGAGCGACCCGGAAAAAGCAGCTGATCATTATAGATGAGAGGGGCAGGAGAAAGCTGATCGAGGGAGGCTACACCGGGCAGATAACGGAGATCAACACGGAGACTCTTCGGCTAATAATTTCGAAGGGGATAATGCCGATTATTTCTCCGGTCGCTATCGGGGAGGAGCATGAACCCCTCAACGTTGACGGGGATAGGATGGCAGCCGGGATCGCGTCCAGTCTTGGCGCAGATCGTCTAGTACTGCTCACCGACGTCAAAGGGATGACGTTAAACAACCGCTTTGTACCGAAGCTGAACGTAAACGAGGTTGAGGCAGTGATTAGCGACATTGGCCCGGGGATGATCACTAAGGTCTATGCTGGGGCTGAGGCTGTGAGGAATGGCGTCAAGGAGGCTATCATCGCTTCAGGCTTATCAGAGAACCCGATCACTAGGGCATTGAATCACGATGAATGCACGGTAATAAGCAAATAACGTGTCCAATGTTTCTAAATATAGAGAACATTTTTTCTCAGCAATGTTGCTGGATAAGCATCCAGATATCCAGTATGGGTGAAGCCTGCCCATCGCTCAGGATGGTCATGCCCGCCAGCCAAGGCATGTCAAGCATCTTATTGCCCTCGCTTGACTTTATCACGACCTCCTCAAAACCGAGTATCTCAGACACTTTGACGCAAAGCTTCTTGTTGCGTTTATTCAAGATGATCCCGTAGTTGACCTGAACATCGTCTCTGATACCAAGTAGCTTCGATATGTCGTAGACGGGTATGATCTCGTCTCGGTACTCGACTAGGGCGGTTTCACCCATGTACGTTTTAGGCACCGTCGCCTCGGCGGGAACGATCGTCTGGACCATTGCCTGCGGAGTCGCGATTATCTGCCCCCCAATGTAGAACAGCAGCACCCTCTGGATAGTCATGTTCGTCGGCATCACCATGGTGAAGACGGTGCCTTGGGCATCCGTGATTTGTACGTCGAAGGCGCCGCCGTTGGACTCGATGCGTTGCTTTATAGCGTAGAGCCCCATCTCGCTGCCCTTCTCCTCGGCGCCTCTGGTGGTGAACCCCGGCATGGTAATCAGGTTGAGCGCCTCCTCGTCGCTGATGGTTTCGAGCACATCTTGGGAGACGAGGCCGATCTTGTACGCCTGTCTTTTCACTTGTTCGAGGTTGATCCCTCTGCCGTCGTCCTCTACGGTTATTACGACTGACTCTTCCTCGTGGACAGCCTTGAGCTTGACTGTGCCGACCAATATTTTCTTTGCTTCCTTACGCTCGTCGAAGCTTTCTATACCGTGGTAGACAGCGTTGCTCAGGAGGCCAAGCAGCGGGTCTACAAGTTCCTCAAGGAGGGTGCGGTCGACCGACACTTCCTCGCCCTGTATGATGAAGTCGACCTGCTTCCCGTGTTCCTCCGCCATCTCGGAGACCTTGCGCTTGAACATGTTGAATATCTGGCCGAGGCTGGTCAGCCTCATGGTCAGAACTCCCATGTAGAGGTCGTTTGTGGTTCTGTCCAGGGAGGACGTTATCTCCCTGAGGCTGCCGTAGTCCTTGGTGTCGTTAAGCCTCTGGTACTGGTTACGGATGAGAACCAGTTCCTCGATGAGGAGAAACAGCTTGTTAAGGTCACCTACCTTTACCTTGATCTCCTCTATCTGCTGGAGGCTGGCCACGGACTCCGAGCCCGACATCGTGACGGAGTTCCTGTCGAGAAGCATGTTCTCAACCTTGTCTATGAGGAAATCCACCTGCTGGTTTCCCTCATCCTCGACTATTATGGCTTCAGAGTCGTCAACCCCCAGAGTGTCGGGGGATGTGAAGACGCAGTGGACGTTCTCACAGGCATCGCTGAATAATTCTATGAGGGTTTCTTTGTCTTCATGAGCGATCAGGACTGTTATCTTGCCGTCAAACTTTGGGCTGGACACTATGTCGCCGTCGGGCATGGTTATGATTACTTCCCCTGCCTCTGACAGCTTCTCTATAAGCATGAAGAGCTGTATGCCGGCCATGGCTCCGCCGGGTAAGGTGGCCTCCACTGCGTAGAGGCTCATCCCTTTAGCCAGAGCCTTCTTTATCCTAGCGCTCTCGCTTCCCTCGATTCTCTCTATTAATGCCCCTATCATACCATCATTAGTCGCGGGCTTAGCATCCTCAAGGTGCCCTTCGAGTTCGGTAAACGAATTATCCGATGTGTCGATGCTCACTTATCTGTCCCTCGTCTAATGTGTAATTTTAAATATAGTCTCGTAGTCCCCGTCTTTGAGACTTGGCCGGTGTTCAGAAAATCGGGTAGGAGTATATAATGGGTTTATGCATCAATCATATGAAAGATGCTTCTATATGCTTGGGGCTGCCTTAGGCTTCTTAAGCTTCAGTTCCTCGACGACCTTCTCCAGCTCGCTGAGAGTGGAGATCACCTCGCTCTGCTGAAGCATCTCCTCGACCTCGTCCTCCATCTCGGGTTCCTCTTCATCTAGGTCTTGGTTAGCCAGCTCCTCCAGCACGTTTACGGCTGCCTCCTCCTCTAAATCGGTTTGCTCCTCGGTCTCCGTATCTTCTGGCTCCTCGGCAGCCTCGTCGTCGATCTTGACCTCTATTGTCCTGTAGTTAAGAGGATCAATAGTAGCGATGGCGGGTTTTTGTCTTTCATCCTGTTCCTCTCCTATTTCGAGGTCTGAGAATGTCTCACTGAGTGGATCTAGGGCCTCTGGCTCATCTTCGAACAGTTCGGGCTCCACCTCGTCTTCTGCCTCTTCTGGGCGATACGATTGGGTTGTAGGGGTTTTCTTCCTGGTCTCCACGTTTCCCTGGCCCGCCGATTGGTATTGTAGATCCTCGATGCGGTCTAAGAGGTCAGTTAACGCGAGTAAGCCGTCTACCTTCTTCTTCACGTTGAAGTACTCGATGACTACTGTGATCATCGCGGCGGTGGTTAGCAGGTATGATGCGATCAGTATTAGACCGAAGAGGTTTTCACCGAGCAGGGTGTCCAGCGATGAGATGTCGACTGTCTCGTTGATGGCGTATAGCTGCAGCATCAGGACTACACTGAGAATGATCCCAGACACTAGCAGCCATTTTCCCGGCTCAAAATTTTCCCTGATCATGTCACTCATTTCATTCACCTACTAGAATGTGGCCACTCCTGCAAGGTAGTTTGTTACTGCTTCACTTACTATCAAGTAAACTATTCCCCCTAAAGTCATTTGCATTCCGGTGTAGAATATCACCGTGAACCGCGAGTCACCCTCCATGTTGTAGATGCTGAACACGTTGTTGAGGGCGAACAGCGCGAGGGCGAAGACGAAGAACAGCCTCATGAAAGCCACGTCCGGCACAGAGAAGAAGTCGAGTATCGACGCCATCTCCCCGATGAAGTCAATGAGTGAGCTGAAGAAGCCGTCGATGACGGCGAACAGCGCGGCGGATACCACGTACAACGGTATGACCAGCCCAACATGGTAACCAACAGCGGCATATCTCTGGCTCCTGATGGTCGTGTATAGGTGGTAGAACTCTTCGATGAACTTGGAGGCGACGCCCAGGTCGCCGCCGGTGTAGATCGTGTCTGTCATTATGGTGTTCACCCTCCTGATGAGGGTGCTGTCTATCTCGGTCTCGAAGCCCCACCACGCGATCTTGGGCTCGACCCGCATCTTGATCTTGTTATTCAGGCTCTGGATGACTGAGTTTAGGCTACCGAAATCCGTCTCTGAGGCACTCTGAAGGATCTGGGCTAGGGGTATGTTCGCCGAAAGGTTCGAAGCCATGTACCTGAAGAACGTCGGGTAGTCAGACTCCTTCTTCTTAACGTTGTTAACGTAGGTACGTCCGATCAAGCCTCCGAAGAACAGGATGACCCCGATGAGGACGAAGTGCATGAAGTAGTTCTCGAAGGGTATCAGTAGAACCAGGCAAGACAGCACCAGGCACATCACCGCGGCGTACTCGACTCGTTGTCTAGTCGGCGGCTTCTCCTTCTGTTCCTGGACGAGGATGGCGTCTGGCTTAGAGGCTTGGAAGATAAGCCATGAGAGTAAGTAGAGTATGAAGCTGACACAGATGACGACCATGATGGCGATCATGATCATGATCTTTGCGTCGTAGAAGATCGACGAGATGAGCATTGTGGTGGTCATGAACAGGGTGATGCTGAGCATCGGGAGATACGCGTCGCTGAGCGTCTTCAGCCGTACCATCGCCTGCAACCGCAGAGCCTCGAACTCTGCCATGTAGTTCTTGTGATACTTTTCTATAAACAGGTTCACGGGCTCGCCGGACGCTATGCTCTGACTGAACTTGAACAGAAAATCGGAGAAGTCTTTTGTTGGTGCCTCCGAGCTCATGATCTCTGTTGCTCTTGCCTGGGGGTAACGCCACTGGGTCATGAGCACGATTATCTTGTTCAGGTATGGCGTGATGCTCTTGAATATGAGTTTCTCGGAGCTTACCTGAAGCATCAGCACCCGTGAAATCGTGCCCGAGGTGATAGCCTTGAGGTAGAGCATGAAGAACGGGAACTCGAACTCGATCTTGTCGCCCTTGCTAAGCCCCTCTATGAACTTTATGGACTTTATTCGTTCGACTATCAATTCTCTTGGCTCACCTTCTTCTTGATCACGGATTCGATGCCGTGCCCTAGCTTCATCAAGGCTTGTCTCCTGAGCCTCGCGTGGGCCTGCTCGATGCCGATGCCCTGCACGTAGAGCAGCTGATCGAATACCTCCTCATACTCGAGGACGCCCAAGGCTATCATGTACTCGAGGATTTCGGCTCTCATGTAGAGCTCGTCGTAGATCTTCTTCACCTCCATGCCCGTGTAGCCCTTCATTACGGCTATCTTGTTGTCGAGTAGATAGCTGGTGCCGAGACCCCTGAATGCGACCTTGTCTGTGGACGGGTCGAAGCTGAATACCTCTACGAAGTTGAAGGCCTGGTCAGCCGGCTCGTAGCCCAGTATTTCGTTGATGCTGAGTACGCGGCGCTTGTACTTCCCGGTCTCGTAGTCGTTGACTGCGCTCTGGAAGAGGGCGGCGTTCAGGTTGTCGACGTGTGTCTTGGGGACACTGATTGGGAAGTTCGTGAGTCTCTGCACGAGTTTGCCGACGGTGGCTGCGTGGAAGGTGGCGATGCTGGGGTGGCCGGTCTGCATGGCCTGGAACGCGATGTTGCCTTCCGCGCCTCTGACCTCGCCGACGATGATGTAGGTGGGTCTCTGCCTGAGTGCCGCCTTGAGCAGGGCGAACATGGTGACGCCCTCCTCGCTTCCCGAGTTCGCTGTGTCTCTGACCACTTCCCTTATCCAGTTCTTGTGAGGAACATGAACCTCAGGGACCTCTTCGATAGAGACTATCTTGTAGTCGCGGGGCATGAAGGTCATGAGGGCGGAGAGGGTGGTCGTCTTGCCGGAGGCAGTCTCTCCACAGATCCAGAGGCTCATTTTGTTCTCGAGAAGCATCCATATGTACGCAGCCGCTAGGCTGCTCATCGTGCCCCAGTTAATGATCTGGCAGATGCTGATAGGGTTTGTAGCGAACTTACGTATGGTGAAGTTGCTCCCACGGGTTGAGACATCCTCGCCATAAACAAGGTTGAGCCTCGATCCGTCGGGCATCTTGGCATCTATTATAGGCTCGCGGTGGGATGCAGGCTTCCCCACGATCTCGCTCAGCTTCAGCGCGAAACCGTCGAGCTCCTCTGACTCCTCGAGGGCGATTGTGCTCTCCATGGTCTTGAAGATCTTGTGGTCGATGTAGATGGGGCCGAGGCCGCTGCAGTGGATGTCCTCTATATATATGTCTCTGATGAAGGGTTCAAGGATGCTTGACCCGACCTTCTCGCAGTAGACCTCGTACTTGAGCATCTCGTAGCTCAGCGGGTCCAATTCTATCTTGCCCTTGTCGTCGCGTTTTAGCCTAGACAGGAAGCCCTTGTTTTTATCTTTCTCCTCATCGGGCTTTCTCTCGTGGGGCTTCGCCTTCTTGTTGACTACGATGAACGTTTTTAGTAGCTCGTTAAGGTACTCGGTCTTCTCTTCGGCTGTCTTGAACACGATGTTCTCGTCGATGGAGAGGGCGACTCTCTTCTCGACCTCCGCGAGTATCCAGTCTCTGTTGAAGAAGAGCCGGGGCTCGATGGGCTTATAGATCAGGTCCTTGTTTTTACCGCGCACGAATATATGGATGAAGACAGGGTCGCCTACGGGGTAAATGAGATTAGGGTTCTCCATGATCCCCATCTCTCTCCCAAGGCTGTCCACGAGCTGAGGAGGCTCCACGTCCCTCTGCTTGAAGAGCTTCTTCATGTATAGCCTGAAGTACGGGTTTTTCTTCACCCGCTTGTCCCAGTGCTGGTCGAACCCTTCGAGCCGTGAAATCTTTCCCTCGACGCTAACCTGCGCGTCTGTGCCGTAGCCGGCGAAGCTCTTACCAATAGCCTCAAAGGATTCCACGTAACAACCTCTCTAGGTTCCAAGTAACTGTACGTAATTCTAGCAATTACCATTCTTTATAGGAATTATAGAGCGGTAACACAGAGCACAATCAGCCATGTTTTACCGAAATTTGCAGGCGTAACTGAATCCAATCGTCTTTTAACCGACTGTCTCCGATCTTGTAGTGATTTTAATGAAACTGGTCAAGTACAACACTGGGCGCCTCGGGGCGCTTCAGAGCGATGGATCGGTCATCGACCTCAACTACGCCTACGCGGCATACCAGAAAAGCAGAGGAGCGGAGAGGCCATACGCTAAGGCCGACGCCAAGGTTCCTGTATGCCTCCACGACTTCATACTGGAAGGCGATAAGGGGATCGAAGAAGCGAAGAAAGCCGTAGAGCACGTCAAGGCTGGGAACACGGCTGGGCCCAAAGGCGAGAAACTCGTCCACAGGCCAAGTGAAGTAACACTCAACGCCCCCCTCCCCAGTATGGGATCGAAGATCGCCATGGCTGGGGCAAACTTCTACGATCACAGCGTGGATGCCTATAAGGCGTTGAGAGGCGACACTACAACAGTGGAGCAGCTCAAGGAGCGGGTAACAAAGGGAGAGTATCCGCCCTGGGGGTTCTGGAAGATGGCGGGATGCGTGGTAGGCCCAAACGCTGATGTGCCGTACCCCAGCAGAACCCAGCGAATGGACTACGAGGTGGAGGTCGCTGCCGTCCTGGGCAAGGGTGGTAAGGACATCCCTGAGGAAGAGGCGATGAGCTACATCTACGGCTACACCATTGTGAACGACCTGAGCATCAGGGACGGCCCGAGGACTCCAGGCCCCAACGGGCTATTCTACGCCAAGAACTTCGATGGCTGTGCCCCCATGGGGCCCTGCATCGTCACAGCCGACGAGGTCGGTGATCCCCACAAGCTGAAGATGAGGCAGAAGGTCAACGGCGAGCTACGACAGGACGGGTCCATGGAGAGCATCATCCGCGGCTTCCCGTGGTGGATAAACTACCTCACCAGGGATATGCCGTTCTACCCGGGGGACATGGTGTGCGGCGGCACATGCAGCGGAACCGCCATGGACCAGACCCCGGTGATCAACGGCAAGACCGATCCAAAGCTGTTCCTCAAGCCGGGGGACGAGGTGGAGGCCTGGGTCGAGAAGATAGGCTCTCTTAAGGTCAGGATCGTGGAGAAGCAGTAACGGTTTTACGCTCTCCCCACCATTTTCTTTGAATCACCTTGTCATACATAGCTGTAGACATCGGGGCCACCAACATCCGAGTTGCCTCGGGGAACCGCGAAGGCATCAAGGAGAAGGTCGCTGAGGTCACCGACAGGAGTAAGGGCCCGGAGGGGGTACCGCTCCAGATCGCTAGGATGATCAGGGAATTAGTTGAAGCGCCTGAGGTGATCGGCGTCGGCTCAATCGGCCCCATTGACCTCGGCAGGGGGATGATCACCAACACGCCAAACTACCCGTTCAAGGAGATTCCTGTAGTTGAGCCCCTCAGAGAGGAGTTTGGGGTACCTGTCAGGATAGTAAATGATTGCGCGGCTGGGGTTCTCGGCGAACACGTCTACGGCGCAGGCAAGGGTGTCAATAATCTATTCTACGTCACCATGAGCACCGGCCTCGGCGGAGGGGCTATGGTGGATGGCCACGTCCTCATCGGCAAGGACGGCAACGCAGTGGAGGTTGGGCACCTGACGATCCAGCCGGACAGCAAGATCATCTGTGGCTGCGGGAGCCCTGGGCACTGGGAGGCATTCACCAGCGGCAAGAACATGCCCTACTTCGCCCAGACACTGCTATGGCAGCGGAAGTGGAGAAACAGCCTGTTAGGCGTCCTGTCGGGGGGTGACCCCAAGGCGTTCACGGCTAAGATGATCTTCGACGCCGCCAAGCAGGGGGACGAGGTGGCCCTCAATATCGTCGAGGAGGTCGGGAGGGTGAACGCCATAGGCTTCGCGGACATCGTGAACGCCTTTGACCCGGAGCTAATAACGGTGGGCGGGAGCATCGCGCTGAACAACCCAGAGATGGTGCTCATGCCCATCAGGCACTACATCTCGCGCCACGTCATCAACAGGTTGCCCGAGATAATGATCACCCCTCTCGGCGACAATATTGTGCTCTTTGGGGCTCTAGCCCTTGCCGTGGGCGCCGAGTAGAAACCTCATTTACCTCTAAACCCTTTCTTACCTTATGTCAGGTTTCTCGGATGAATCTAAGTCGACTCTTGACCGGATTGCGTCTAAGGCTATGGAGGATTCACACGCTCCAGCAGTGAGCGTGGCGCTGCTCAAGGAGGGAAAGATAGTGTACACGCAGGGGTACGGCTCCAGGGATATCGAGAAGAACTACCCCGCGACCCCCGAAACCCTGTACGGGATAGGCAGCTGTTCAAAGTCGTTTATCTGCCTCGCCGTTATGCAGCTAGTACAGGAAGGAAAGCTTGAGACTAAGGACCCGATCAGGGATTACCTACCGCTGAAGATAGGGTACAAGGACAGTCCCATACAGGTGCACCATCTCATGTCTCACAGCAGCGGCGTCCCAAGCCTTGGTACAGCGAGTATCCTCATAGATAGGATGAGCCTCGGCGAGGGCTGGATACCCCTCACAAGCGAATCCGACTTCTACGGCTTCGTGAACGCGGCGGGAGACGAGGTTGACGCTGAGCCAGGTGAGCGGTACTACTACCTGAACGCCGGGTACACTTTGCTGGGCATGCTCATAGAGAAACTCAGTGGAGTGCCCCTCGAAGAGTATCTCCACGGCCATATATTCAAGCCGCTCGTCATGGACAGGACGACGCTCCTGCGTGAAAGGTTTGAGGCGGAGAAAGACCGGATGACCGCCTACTTCAAGGAACAGGACGGCAAGATGAGAGCTACGGTCCATCCCTTCCACGGTCTCATCTACGCGCCCGGGGGAATACTGAGCTCAACTGTCGAGCTCACCCGCTACCTCAACATGTACTTGGACGGCGGAAAGTGTGGCGGCGTATCTCTACTTGATGAAGGGCTTCTCAAGGAGATGTATAAGCCACGCATCAAGCGCCCCGATAACGTCTTCGGCTCCAACGCCTACTGCTACGGTTGGGGTGTCATGGACTTCCTGGGCCACAGGCTGGTTGTACACACGGGCTCCACAGGCGTCTCCGCCGCGTTCCAGGGCTTCATCCCGGAGCTGGACCTCGGCGTCGCGTTCCTAAGTAACACAGGTTACTGGGGCAGCTCCATACCCCACGCCGCGTTGGCGCTCCTCATGGGCAAGGACCCGCTGACAGAGGTGCCGTACCTGCGGCAGAGGGAGCACTGGAAGAAACTCTCAGGCACGTACACCTCGTACAGGGACATACTGAAGGTCGACGTCAAGCAGAGCGGCGGAATGCTTCAGGCAACCGTCAAGGGACGCGGAGGAGACACGACGATACCCCTAATCCCTGTGTCGGACGAAGCTGACGTGAACGAGTTCTGGGTCTACGGCGGAGAGGCAGGGAAGATGAAGGTACGGTTCGAGGTAAGCGAGAAGCAGGTGAGGCTATACTACGAGAGGTGGGTGCTGAAAAAGCCCGCCTAGAAAATCTTTTCTAGCGTTAACTCCTGTGCGTCGTCCCTGAACTGCACCAGCTCCCCCTCGTACAGGTAGAACACGAGGCCAAGCTCAGACTCCTTTATCACGGTGCACTCTAGGTCTCTGCCGCCCACACGTAGTGTAGACGTGTCTCCGTCCACGACGAGTGATACAGCCACCACTCTAGCCGACTGAGGCACGAAGAAGTTAGCCTGGTGCCGTCTTCCCGGCTTTAGACTGGTCGACTGAAACAGTATCTCCCAGTAGCTTGGCATCGAGTTCTCGACCACGTACATGTTCTCTGCCGCCGACTCCGTCAGCTCGACGGCTTCCCCCATGACATTCACGGTGGTGGTCACCTCGCTAGGCGAGAACTCCGAGTTGATGATTGTCAACTCGTCTCCCCTCGTGACGTTCAGTGAGTAACTCAGCGGCCTCAGGCTTCCATCGAAAACGTATACGCTTACCAAGTGAAGCGAGTCGCCCTCGTAGTTGATGTCTGTAGTCGACCGCATAGTATACCTGACGTCGTCCCCTGAGCCCTCCTTCCCTGTGACGGCGTATCTATGGGTTCCCACGGCTTCGCCTTCCTTAATGACCCTGTACGACTGGTATTCCCCGAGCACGAGGACCGGGAGCTCATCCACGCTTATCTCCTCCACAGGGTACCGCAGCTCCGCGTAGTACTGGATGAACAGTGTGACCCCCAGGATCAGGGCTACGCCTAGCACAAGCCATTGGCGCTTCAAACTATTTCAGAAAGAAAGGGTTAGCCTAGTGTTTAAACCCTAGGCTGAGTAGGTCTGGAGCGCGTTCTTCAGGTTATCCGCGGCTATGACGAGCTTGATCTTGAAGAAGTCAAGCTCCTTCCAGTACCGCTCCCGCAGCTCCTTCCGGCTCTCCACCTGCATACTGGTCTCGGCTGGGTGAGGGCTACCCGGGCTCCTGAGGTTGTTCAGCGCCTTCAACGGGTTGCTTATCTTCTCAGCGATGCTGCTGCTTACCTTGATGTCCTTGCCGAAGAGCTCCTTCGCCGCCTTCTTCACGTCCTCAGCCTTAAGCTGCTCAAGGGTTCTTCCCTCGGAGACGAGGGTGTTCACCACAGCAGCCGTCACCTTGTGCGCCTCGCGGAAGCTCAGCTCATCCTCGGCGAGCACCTCGGCTAGCTGCACCGCGAAGATGAAGCTGCCCTTGGTCTGCTTCAGCATGGCCTCCTTGTTCACCTTCATCGTCTTTACGGCGCCGTTGAGCACCTCGACGCTGGTCTTAGTTGTGTCGAAGGCTCGCCACAGCGCGATCTTGGTCTGCTGAAGGTCCTGGTAGTAGCCCGTGGGGAGTCCCTTGACCATGGTCATTAGCTCCTGGAGGCAGCCGTATACCTCGGCTGACTTGCCCCTCACAAGCTCGATGGTGCTGGGGTTCTTCTTCTGCGGCATTATGCTGCTGCTGCTACTGTACTCGTCGCTGAGCTCCACATACCTGAACTCGGAGCCGCTCCACATCACTATGTCCGCCGCCATCCTGCTCATGTTCCCCATGAGGATGGCCAGGACGCTCGCAGACTCCACAGCCCAGTCCCTGCTGCTCGTTGAGTCCACGCTATTCTCCTGGATGTAGTCGAAGCCCAGCAACTCGCTGGTCCTCATCCTGCTGATCCTGAAGTTGGTGCCGCCGATGGCCGTGGCGCCTAGTGGGTTGTAGTTGACCCGCTCATAGCACTGCTTTATCCGCTGGTAGTCGCGGAGGTACTGGTCCGCGTAGGCGATGAGGTAGTGGCCGAACGAGCCGATCATGGCCTGCTGGCCGTGGGTGTAGAGCACCATGGGGGTCTCGACGTGCTGGTCGGCTATCTCGCAGAGGATCTGAACCAGGTTGAGCACGCTCTCCATTACGGCGAGGAGCTCCTTCTTGGTGACCATCTTCATGTCCACCATGACCTGGTCGTTCCTGCTGCGGCCGGTGTGCATCTTGCCGCCTACCTCGATCCCTATCTTATCGATGACCCTGGCCTCGATGTACTCGTGGATGTCCTCGTACTCGGCCCCGACCTCGACTTTACCGTCCAGCCACTCCTGCTTCACCGTCTGGAGGGCGCCGAGTATCTTCACGAGGTCCTCCCGTTCGAGGATCCCCTGCTCGTGTAGCATGATGTCGTGGGCCATGGTTCCGTCGACGTCTTCACTGAACATGCGGAGGTCCTCCACCACGCTGGTGTGGAACCGTGCGGTCCGGTCGTCGAACTTTTTATCTAATCTTGATCTGAACAAGGTTGACAATGTCTTGCACCGTTGCCATGTTTGAAGCAGGGGACCGTTTAAATACGTTTTGAAATAGCTGCGACGTAAAGGAGCCTATGTGACGCGGCTACGGCTCCTTCAGACGCTCATTCTGGTAGACGCCGCTGTAGCCCTTCTCCACCTCTCCGGTGTGGAAGAAAATCAGTTGGGCGATCCTTGCATCCCTCTTCAGACGTAATCCAGCCGGGTTAGGGATGACGAGCATCGAGCTGCTTCTGCCCTGGTAGCCCGGGTCCCACACGGCGGTGCCTATCGTCGCCCCGTTCCTGAGAAGCGTGGACCGTGTACGCGCTATCGCGGCTACGTCGGTGGGCATCTTCACGGCCTCGTTGTACACCACCTTGTAGACTCCTTGCTTTAGGCGGTACCAGCCTTCGGCGTCTGGCTGGATCGTCTCGGTGTCTGCGATGGC
>JAFGTA010000009.1 GCA_016934355.1 Candidatus Bathyarchaeota archaeon
ACATCGGCACAGTCATCAACCCCAAGCTCGCCGAGGGTCAGATACACGGAGGCTTCGCCCAGGGCTGGAGTATGACGATAAACGAGGACACGCCCTACGACCCCGATTCAGGCGACCTGCTTAACCACGGCTACATCGCAGACTACAAGGTGCCGACACCCATGGACATGCCCGACCTTGAGAGCCTCACGGTGTTCTTCGCAGACACCTACGAGCCGACCGGGCCCTTCGGGGCAAAGGGCATCGGTGAGGGCGCCCTCAACCCCGTCGCCGGGGCTGTGGCGAACGCCATCCAGAACGCGCTGGGAGTCAGGTTCTTCGAGCTTCCCATAACCAAGGACAAGATCATGGCGGCTTTGAAGGAGAAGGAGGCTTAGAGGATGAACCCGATAAACAGGCAGAACACCCACATCATATCCACACCCTTCACCTACCACCAGCCCAAGACCATAGGCGAGGCTGTGGAGGCGCTTAAGGAGCACCCCGACGCCAAGCCGCTGGCTGGGGGCACCGACCTCATACCCAAGATGAAGCAGAGGCTGCTGGAGCCTAGACACGTTGTCAACCTGAAGAACATCCCCGAGATGACCGGGATCACCGACAGTGGCGGCGAGGTCTTCATCGGCGCAGCCACCAAGCTACGAGCGGTAGAGAGAAACGACACGGTGCGGCGGAAGCTGCCGCTCCTGCACAGCTGCGTCAAATCCATCGGAAGCGTACAGATAAGGAACATGGGGACCCTCGGCGGCAACGTCTGCAACGCGTCGCCCGCGGCTGACGGAGCCCTTGGGCTCTTGACGCTTGGCGCGTCTGTTCAAATCGCCGGTCCGGGGGGTGAACGGGTTGTCGAGGCGAAGAACTTCTTCAAGGGTCCCGGGTTGACCGTCCTCGGCGGAGGAGAGATCGTTACGGGTTTCACGGTTCCTGTGCCGGACGAATATACTGGTACGTGCTTCATCAGCGTCGGTAGAACCGCGTTAGACATAAGCACCATCAGCATAGCCGTGGCGCTGACCATGGACGGCGATAAGGTCAGAGACGCTAGGATTGCCCTTGGCAGCGTCGCGCCTACACCGCTTAGGCTTACAGACGTCGAGAAGCAGCTGAAGGGTAAGACGCTCACAGAGCGACTCGTCGAGGAGACGGCGAGAAGGGTCTCCGAGGGCATCAAACCCATCACAGACATCAGGGGAACAGCCGAGTACCGGCGAGAGGCGTCCAAGGGGATGGCCGCGGAGGCGCTATCACGGGCGTGGAGGCTCGAAGGGAGGACACAGAGATGAAGACCAGCATAACAGTCAACGGGAGAGCCAGGGAGTTCGACGTCGAACCCAATACGCTGCTGCTGAACCTCCTGAGGGACCGGCTCGACCTGACAGGTTCCAAGTACGGCTGCGGCATAGGAGAGTGCGGCGCATGCACAGTGCTGCTGGACGGCGAACCCGTCCTCGGCTGCATGACCCTCGCGGTCGACTGCGACGGGAGAAGCGTCGACACCATCGAGGGGCTCAGCGACGGCGCCGAGCTGCACCCTATACAGGAGGCGTTCATAGAGGAGGGCGCCGTGCAGTGCGGTTTCTGCACCCCCGGCTTCATCATGTCCACCAAGGCGCTCCTGGAGGAGAAGCCTGACCCGTCCGAGCCGGAGATAAGGGAGTACCTCAAGGGCAACATCTGCAGGTGCACAGGCTACGTCAACATCGTCAAGGCGGTGCAGTCGGCAGCCAGGAAGATGAGATGAGGGTCTCCGCCGTCGTCCTAGCGGCGGGCATGTCCCGCCGCATGGGGAAAAACAAGCTCCTGCTGAAGATAGGCGGCAAGACGGTTCTCGATCACATCCTCGACGGGCTCCAAGGCTACGACACCATAGTGGTCACCGGGCACAGCCCCGAGGAGATTACGGGTATCTTGGACCGCTACGACGTGAAAGCCGTCCACAACCCCGACTACGTGAAGGGCATGACCACGAGCTTCCAGAGGGGGCTACGAGAGGTCGACGGAGACGCCGCCTTCATGGTTCTCAGCGATACGTTCGGCTTCAACCAGACACTCTTGAACAGAATGGTGGACGCCATGGCTGCCGACCCTGATGCGCTCCTGGTGAGCCCACAGCACATGGGAAGGAGAGGACACCCCGTCCTAGTTAAGCGCCCACTGTTCGCCGAGTTTCTAGCCCTAAGCGAAGGCGAGACCATGAAAGACGTCGTGAACAGGCATGAAGCGGCTCACAGGTACGTCGACGGCGACATCTGGTGCGTGACCGACCTAGACACGCCGGAAGACTACGAGAAAACGAAAAAGCTGTGGGCTGAGACCCGCGGCTAGCCCCTCTTAGCCTTGATGAGCTCCGCCACTATGCTGACGGCGATCTCCTCCGGCGTCTCGGCGCCTATCTCAAGCCCTATGGGTCCTTTGATGTTGTCTACAGCCTTTGGGTCGCAGCCCTCCTCCTTGAGCTGCTTCTTATGCTCCCTCGCCTTGTTCTTGCTGCCGAGGAGGCCGATGAACGCGGGTTTCGCTTTGACCGCGTGCCTCAGGCCGGCGAGCTCGAAATCCGTCTCGCCGTGAAGCATCGCCACGTAGTCGCTCGGCCGGACTGCGACCTTAGCCAGCGAACCCGGGTACGAGTCGTTCACCAACTCGGCTACCGGGAAGTTATCGGCGGTCGCCGTGTCGGCGTCGTCAACGACGATCACATAGAATCCGCAGTCTCTGGAGTACCTCGCCACGGCCTGAGCTATGAGCCCCGACCCCATTATCATAAGCCTCGGCTCAGGCTTCAAAACGTCCATGAATATCTTCACCTCTCCTCCACATTTACTGTCGACGGGTACCATCCCCTCACGGGCCGGGACGCCCATGGCGAAGTGGATGCTTCTTGGCTTCCCCTCCTTGAGCGCCTTTAGAGACTCTTCTTTGAGCCTCCGCTCCATGCCGCCTCCGCCTATGGTTCCCAGGGCCTCGCCTTCAGAGGTTACCAGCATCTTGCTCCCCGGGTCACGGGGGCCGCTGCCGTCCTTGTAGACTAGGGTGCAGAGCACTGCCTGCCTCCCCGCCCTCAGCTCCTCGTTGAGCCTGGTGAATATCTCTGGGTCACTCAGGTGCTATACGCTCCGCGGCGTCGAGGACGGCCTCGATGATCTTGGTGAACCCCGTGCACCTGCAGATGTTGCCCTCGATGCCCCTCTTCACCTCGTCCTCTGATGGGTTGGGGTTGTCCCTCAGCAGCGCGTAGGCGCTTATCAGTATCCCTGGGGTGCAGAACCCGCACTGGACGGCGCCGTTCTCGATGAACGCCTCACGTAGGTCGATCATCAGCGAGTTCTTCTCAAGTCCCTCGATTGTTGTTACGTACCTCCCCTCGACCTGCGGGGCGAGTACCAGGCAGCTTGTCATGGGCACACCGTTTATGAGCAGAGTGCATGCGCCGCACTCCCCCTGTTCGCACCCCTTCTTGACGCTCTTGACGCCCAGCTCGTCCCTCAGCATGTCGACTAGGCTCACGTAAGGCTCCACCTCGACGGTGACCGGCTTTCCGTTCAACTCGAAATTTACTAGCATCTCTATCACCTCACCCTCCCCAGGGCAGATTTTAGTGCCCTCCTTAACAGAACGTCGCACATGTCCCTGCGGTACTCGGCGGTCCCGCGGACGTCCGTGATGGGGTTCACAAATCGCTTGGCGGTCTCCCCCGCCTCGGAGATGGCCTCGTCGTCGAGTTCTCTCCCAGTGAGGAGCTCCTCTACCTCTGATACGCGTACCGGGGTCTCGGCAACTGAGCCGAACGCGGCCCTCGCAGTCGCACATGTGCTCCCCTCCATCTCGACGTAGACCGCCGCGCTCACGACGGAGAGGGTGAACGCCTTCCGCCGAGTGATCCTCATGAAACAGGACGATGAGCTCGCCGGCGGCTCGGGGAACCGGACCTCTGTGACGAGCTCATTCGGCTCCAGGCAGTTGATCTTGGGCCCCGCGAACAGCTCCGGCAGAGGAATGACGCGGGTGTCGCCGCTGGAGACCACTGTCACCTCCGCGTCGTGGACGAGGAGCGGCGGCGCCGAGTCAGCCGCGGGCGACGCGTTGCACAGGTTACCCGCGATGGTGCCGCGGTTCCTCACCTGGGGGCTGCCGATCCTGGAGACCGAGTCCACCACCGCCGGCGCCTTGATCATCGCCTCGCTGGAGGCTACTTGGCTGTGGGTCGCCGTTGCACCGATACATATGAAGCCGTCCTCCTCCTTGACGTAGTTCAGCGCCTCGATCCGGTTAAGGTCAATAAGGTGCGACGGCCTGCATGCTGCCTCCCTCAGCAAGGGCACGAGGTCCGTGCCTCCGATGATGGGCTTTGTGTTATCGAGGGTGTCCAGGAGCTCTAGTGCCTCGCTCAGTGTCTTCGGGGCGTGGTACTGGAACTTTGGCAACGGCCTCATCGCTGCGCCTCCTTCAACGCCTTGTGCATGGTCCACGGCCTTATGGGGATGGTGTCGAACCAGACTCCCGTGGCGTGGTGTATCGCGTTGGTGATTGTGGGTACGACGCTGATGATGGCGGGCTCCCCGACGCCTTTGGCGCCGAATGCGCCGTGCTTGTAAGGCTCCTCCACGATGATGCAGGGCTCTATCTGGGGCGTGTCCGCGCTCCCAGGGACGACGTAGTCCTTGAACCCGGGGTTGATCACCAGCCCATCCTTGAGCTCCATGTTCTCCATGAGGGCGAAGCCCAAGCCCTGGCTGATGGCACCCTCTATCTGGCCCTCAACCATCAGCGGGTCGATGGCTTTCCCGCAGTCCATGGCAGGCCAGACCCGTAGCACGGAGACCTCACCCGTCTCGGTGTCGACCTCG
>JAFGTA010000010.1 GCA_016934355.1 Candidatus Bathyarchaeota archaeon
CTCAGCCTGGGAGAGCGCCCGGCTGAAGACCGGGGTGCCGAGTGTTCAAATCACTCCGGCGGCACCAAAATTCTAACGTGAGCAACTTGAAAACGTACTGCGTAGAAGGTTTCGAAGAGATAGAGGCTGTCACATTCGACCACTACAACACGCTCCAGCACTCCACATTAGAGAACCGGGAAGATATAATTCACCCTATCATGAGATCACTGAAGACACACATTGACCTCGACGAGGATAAATTTCATGTAAAATACACTGAACAAGACGAAAAATATCGAAAGAATCAGAGAGAAACCTTCGTCGAGACGACACTTGACGAGATGATACTAAAGGCTCTCCTCGACTCATGTCACCACGACTCCGAGCTAGCCAAGATAGTGAAGACCTCGGTAGACCATGGACTGCGTACACGAGGATTGACATGGTATCCCGAAGCCGAGGAAACACTCCTCCGCTTGAAGGAACTAGGCTACAAACTTGGTTTGATATGCAACACTCACTGGCGGTGGCTCCCAGAGAGGCGACGCGAGGTGCAGCCGTTCTTCGACGTACTCACCCTCTCATATGAACACGGCTACATGAAGCCTCATCCCTCCATATTCCATGCGACGACGAGAGAGCTGGGTGTAAAGCCCGCGAAGTGTCTACACGTAGGCGACAACCTGTTCGCTGATATTCACGGCGCGAGACAGGCGGGCATGAGAGCCGCCTACATCAGAAGAAATGAAGGTGACGCAGAAGCCGATGTAATCATTCAACGGCTATCTGAATTAATACGGTATCTAGATAAATGAAGACAGGGGTGCCGAGTGTTCAAATAACTCTAACGGCACCATCTAAAATCTCTATTTGGTGGCTGTTTTGGTGAAATAGGGTGTTTAATCTATCCTCTGTTTCTCCATTCATTTTAGGTTTCGTAAATACGTAGTAATTATTCGTTATTATTTTCTGAAACTATGAGGAGCGGCACCCGCGGGAGGGTTATGGCTCCTCCGCCAAACCTCTTCACGCCGGCGTAGTGGCAAACCCTTAGAGGCCTAAACCTCAATGATTAATCAACCATTGAATCTAAAAGGTTGGGGAGGGTGGATGCAGAGCCGAAAAACAGTTACTAATATGGTTATTAAGGGGTCACGGGCGACTCTCAGCTACATCAAACAGACGATGCATATATCTCGTTTTTTCCATGCAAGCCTGCCCCAATAAAACGTTAAAATCATAGGTATACACAGGTTTTCTTGGTCCAACTCATCGATGCAGACTCAAGAAAGAAAATATTACAGCCTCGCGGTGAAAGAGGCTCTACGAGTGTTAGAAACGGATGAAAAGGGGTTATCCGAGAGCGAGGCGCGGTCGCGTCTGGAGAGGTACGGCCTCAACGAGCTGACAGAGAAGAAACAGGTAACGCCCATCGAGATATTCCTCGACCAGTTCAAGAGCGTGCTGATAATCATCCTGATC
Organism: Candidatus Bathyarchaeota archaeon; assembly: GCA_016934355.1. Next base: position 1,465 of record JAFGTA010000010.1, read on the forward strand.
ATAGCCGCTGGAGTGTCTGGCTTCGTCCTACACGAGTACACGGACATGATTGTAATCATGGTCATCGTGATCGTCAACTCGATCATAGGCTCGATCCAGGAGTACAGGGCGGAGAAAGCCGTCGAGGCTCTGAAGAAGATGGTTTCCCCGAGCTGCAGGGTTATCAGGGAAGGGGAGCCGATGGAGACGCCCGCCAAGCTGGTCGTACCCGGAGACGTCCTGATGATCCAGGAAGGCGACAGGATACCGGCGGATGGGAGGCTGATCGAGGTGAACAGCCTTAAGATAGACGAGTCGCCGCTCACAGGTGAGTCCTACTCGGTAGCGAAGAAGACGGCGAGGCTCGGGGAGGATACACCCCTCGACCAGAGGACGAACATGGTGTACAAGGGCACGCACGCCACGTATGGGCGGGGGACAGCCGTCGTGACGAGCACAGGGATGTCCACCGAGTTCGGCACCATAGCGGAGCTGATACAGTCGATAGAGGACGAGGACTCGCCTCTCAAGAAGAAGACCGAGAGGCTCGGTAGACAGCTGGGGCTGATGGCGTTGGTGGGCTGCCTCCTCGTGTTCGCCGTCGACTACCTGAACGGCGTAAGCTTCGTCGACTCGTTTTTAACCGCGGTGAGCCTCGCGGTCTCGGCGATACCTGAGGGGCTGCCAACCGTGCTGGTGATCACGCTGTCGCTGGGGGCGCAGCAGATGGCCAGAAAGAACGCGATAATCAGGAGGCTCAACTCCGTCGAGACCCTCGGGACCACTACCGTCATATGCAGCGACAAGACGGGGACGATCACCAAGAACGAGATGACGGTGAGGCGGCTGCAGACAGTCGACCACGAGATACGTGTAACCGGCGAAGGCTTCACACCGACGGGAAGGTTCCTGTCGGAGGGAGGCGAGGTGACGCCTCTAGAGGAGCAGGACGTTGAGCTGTTGCTAAAGGCTGGTCTACTGTGTAACGACTCGACGATCGTCCACGACGAGGAGGTTGGCCCATACATAGTAGGAGACCCTACGGAGGGCGCCCTACTTGTGGCTGCTGTGAAGGCTGGGCTCGTCCCGGAGACGGTCGCGTCTGAGAACCAGCGGATTTGGGAGGCGCCCTTCGACTCTGTGCGTAAGATGATGAGCACTGTCAATAAACACGGTACTGGTGCACGTGTCTTCGCCAAGGGCGCTCCGGAGGAGATCGTGGAGAGGTCAGTTGGGTACTACACGCGGGGAGCCGTCGCAGAGCTGGACGACGCTCGACGGGAGTGGATCAAGTCGCAGGTCGGCTTGATGGCTGACGACGCCTTGAGAGTTCTGGCCTTCGCGTACAAGGATATTCAAGGCGCTGCCGAGTACACCATGGAGGACGTGGAGTCAGGCCTCGTCTTCGTCGGGCTGATGGGAATGATGGACCCGCCCAGGGAGGAGGTTACGGAGGCCATCAAGCAGTGTAAGAGGGCGGGCATCAGGCCGGTGATGATTACAGGCGACCACAGGTCGACGGCCGTCGCAGTCGCGAGAGAGGTCGGGATAATATCCGACGAGGGTAGCGAGGTCGTCACCGGCGCGGATTTGTTCGACATGTCCGACGAGGAGCTCTTGGACAGGGTGGAGAACGTCTCGGTCTACGCCCGGGTGAGCCCCGAGCATAAGGTGCGCATCGCCCAGGCGCTGCGCGCGAGGGGAAACATCGTCGCCATGACTGGGGACGGGGTGAACGACGCGCCTGCGATCAAGGCGGCGGACATAGGCGTTGCCATGGGGATCAAGGGCACCGACGTGACGAAGGAGGCCGCCGACATGGTCCTGGCGGACGACAACTTCGCCTCGATAGTCAACGCCGTGGAGCAGGGGCGAATAATCTACGACAACATAAGGAAGTTCATGAGGTTCATGATCTCAAGCAACTTCGACGAGATGATAGTGATCACAGCCTTCATTCTCATGGGCCTGCCAGCCCCGTTCCTGCCCGTCATGATTCTATGGCTCAACCTCGTCACAGACGGTGGGCCCGCCATCGCACTCAGCATGGACGTGGCGAAGGACGACCTCATGTCCATCCCGCCTCGAGACCCCAAGGAGGGCGTGCTCCACGGGATGTACCCCTTCATAGTCGCGTACGTCATCTTGCAGTCGGTCACCATGGCAGGCACCTTCATCTGGAAGTACTCTGTGCAGGGCTCGAGCCTGGAGTTGGCTCGATCCGTAACGTTCATGCAGATATGCATGTTCGAGCTCGTTGTGGTCTGGAACTGCCGCTCCGAGACTCACAGCGTCTTCAAGACGGGGCTCGACAACCGCTACCTCCTGGCCTCGACCATCGTGGGCGGGCTGCTGACCGTCTCGCTCTGCTATGTACCGTTCTTCCAGAGCGTCTTCAGGACAGTGCCCCTTTCGTTCCAGGACTGGCTCTGGGTGTTCGGCACGTCGCTGGCAGGCCTTCTGGTGCTGCCGGAGGTATTCTTTAGAAACAACGCCTTACGCACGTCCTCACAGAGAAGCCATCCCTGACGCTGCGCGTGTATCAGTAATCGGGGAACTGGATCAGCTTCATTCCCTCAAAGTCCTGAATAGATTTCTTCGCAGTGCCGCCTAGAGACTCCACCCTCTTGATGACC
>JAFGTA010000086.1 GCA_016934355.1 Candidatus Bathyarchaeota archaeon
CGAGGCCATAACCATCCCGGAGGACGAGTACCCACAGTTCGACGCCGAGCTCTGCCAAAGCTGCGGCCTATGCGTAAGCAGCTGCCCCACGCGGGCGCTTGAGACCCCCAACTACGGGTACGACCTCATCGACACACAGGTGGAGGCCATACTCAGCGAGAAAGGCGACGAGCCCCTCATCATCGGTTTCTGCTGCGACGACTGCGGCTACAACCTGCTGGACACGGCGGGCTTCACCGGCAAGACCTACACAAGCGGCTTCGTCCCGGTGTACGTGAACTGCATGAGCAACCTGAGCCTAAGAAACGTGCTCAACGCGGTGCGCCGCGGAGCCGACGCCGTCATGCTGGTGGGCTGCGTCAAGGACAGGTGCCACTTCCTGAAGGGCACCAAGCGCAGCAAGGGCCAGATGCAGATCATAGAGGAGTTCTTCAAGATGACGGGCGTCGAGACCCCCATCAGGATACTGGAGTCAAGCGGCTCCATGGTCACCCAGTTCCTAGAGGCGCTGGGTGAGCTGGAGGCGGCGCTGGAGGAGGCATAGAGATGAGGATAGGAGTAGTCATATCGCCGTGGGGCACCAGCCCGGACACGACCGCCAAGGTCGGCGGCCTAGCAGTCTACGCGGAGACGCTGCCCTACGTGGCGGCGGTGAACGCCGGGTACTACGGCCCAACCGAGAAAGACCTGGCGAAGTTCAAGAAGTGGATCAAGGAAAGCAAGGTGGACCGCGTCGTCTTCGCGTCCTGCAGGCCACGCCTGTTCAAGGAGGCGTACAGGAGCGCCGCCGTCGACGTGGGCGTCAACAAGTACCTCATCGAGGTCGTGGACATCAGCGAGCTCTGCGCCGCCGAGGCAGGCGACGAGATACTCGCCGAGAAGGCCAAGATACTGTTGAGGGCGGCGGTGAACCGCGTCGGCAGCCTGGAGGAGGTAAAGTCACAGAGGATACCCGTCGAGCAGGCAGCCCTCGTCATAGGAGGCGGACTCGTAGGCATGGAGGCGGCCATCAGGCTCGCAGACCAGGGCTACAAGGTTCACCTCGTGGAGAAGCAGCCATGGCTGGGCGGCAAGACGCCTCAGCTGGGCACATGCTTCCCGTCGCAAGACTGCGGCAACTGCATAGCGCCGTTCCACGGCGAGCTTCACAGGCGCTGCATGTACAGGAGCCCCGTGGCTCAGCACCCCAACGTAGAGCTGCACACCCTCAGCAAGCTGAAGAAGCTTGTGGGCGTCGTCGGTAACTTCCGAGCCTTCATCGAGACGGAGCCAAGGTACATCGACGCCGAGAAGTGCATCGGCTGCGGCGTCTGCGAGGAACTCTGCGAGGGCGAGGCCCCCAACGAGTTCGACCTGGGCCTCAGCAAGAGGAAGGCCGTCTACATACCGAGCAACCAGAGCCTGCCGAGGATTCCCTACATGGACAGGGAGAGCTGCGGCAACGCTGAAGAGCTCGCCGAGGCGTGCCCAGTCGGAGCCATAGACCTTGGCATGGAGAAGACGGAGAAGATACTCAAGGTGGGCACCGTGATCGTGGCCACCGGGTTCGACATGTACGAACCCAAGGGCATGTACGGCTACGGAGAGTACCCGGACGTCACCACACAGCTACACCTCGCACGGCTGCTGGACATGAGCGGCCCAACAGGAGGCGCGTTGAAGCGGCTAAGCGACGGCGAGAAGCCGGAGAAGGTGGTCATGGTGCAGTGCGTCGGCAGCCGCGACCCCCGCATCCACGAGTACTGTAGCAGGATATGCTGCGGCATCGCCGTGAAGCACTCGCTTGACATCAAGAAGCGGTGGCCCGACGTCGACGTCACCATACTGCACAAGGACATCAGGCTAAACGGCAAGGACTATGAACGGTTCTACTACGAGGCAGAGGAGCTCGGCGTCAAGCTCGTAAGAGGCGAGGCCGGCTCGGTCACCGAGCAGAAGGGAGGGTTCGTCTTCCACTACACCGACGAGTTCGACGAGCCCGCGGAGCTGGAGGCAGACATGGTGGTGCTCAGCAACGGCACGGAGGCATCCGCAGGCAACGAGGCGCTCGCCAAGGCACTTGGCGTCGACCTGAACCCTGACGGGTTCCTCAACGAGAAGCACCCCAAGCTCAGCCCCGTGGAGACCAACATCGGTGGAGTCTACATCGCGGGCGCCTGTCAGGGACCCATGGACATCCAGCACAGCATGAACCAGGTGCTCTACGCCACCAGCAAGGCGTCAACCCTGCTAGGTAAGAAGGAGATCGAGGTAGAGCTCACCAAGGCCATCGTCGACGAGGACAAGTGCGTGGGCTGCGGCGCCTGCGCCTCCGCGTGCCCCTTCGATGCCATAACGTGGAGCGACTTCGGGCAACCCGTGGTGAACGTCGAGGCGTGCACAGGCTGCGGCATATGCGCCGCGACCTGCCCCGTCGCCGCCATGCAGCTCAGGCTGTTCAGGGACGAGCAGGTGCTCCCAGCCATCGAGGGGCTGCTGAAGCCCACGAAGTGGCTGGAGGACCGGGACGAGCCCGTCATCGTGGCCTTCGCGTGCGAGGGCGCCGCGGGCTACGCCTCGGAGCTGGCTAACCAGATGGGGATGAAGATGCCGGACAACGTGCGGTTCCTCAAGGTGCCGTGCTCGGGCAGGCTGGACGCCCTCCACTTTATGAAGGCGTTCGACCTAGGCGCAGACGGCGTCGTCGTCTTCGCGTGTCCGGAGGACCAGTGCCACTACGTCGACGGAAGCAGGAAGGCCGAGGACCGCGTCACCTATATGAAGAAGACGCTGGACGTCCTCGGCGTCGGAGGGGACAGGCTGGGCATATACAACGTGAACAGCTGCGAACCTGACCGTTTGGTGGCTCTGGCGACGGCTTTCGCCGAAAAGATCGGTGCAAAGCCTGCTGCGCCAAAACAGGCTTCCATGGACAAGAAAAACACCTTTTTTCCCTTATAATATTCATTCTGTACAGTTTTCAGCGTGTTTCGGCGCATGTCTCATTATAGTATTTATGGTCATAGGATTATTCTCATAAGCTATATATAGTCAATACGAGTTTCGTTACCCGACTTACTAGGTGAAGTCCTTTGGATAAGTACATAGAGAGCGTTTATGAAAGTTTGAAGGCTAAGGACCCTCTCCAGAAGGAGTTCCATCAGGCCGCTTTTGAGGTTCTGGAAACTCTTGAGCCCGTTGTCAAGAAGTTCCCCGAGTTCCAAGAGAACAAGATCCTTGAGAGGATCGTTGAGCCTGAGCGGATCATTCAGTTCCGTGTCCCGTGGAAGGACAAGAACGGAAAGATCCAGCTAAACAGGGGCTTTAGAGTACAGTACAACAGCGCCATCGGACCCTACAAGGGCGGGTTCAGGTTCCACCCAACGGTATACCTGGGCCTTATGAAGTTCCTGGGTTTCGAGCAGACGTTCAAGAACGCCTTGACCGGCCTACCCATGGGCGGCGCGAAGGGCGGCTCCGACTTCGACCCCAAGGGTAAGACCGACGGAGAGGTCGAGAACTTCTGCCACAGTTTTATCTCCGAGATATACAGGCACATTGGCCAGTTCACCGACGTCCCCGCTGGTGACATCGGCGTAGGCGGCCGTGAGATCGGCTACATGTACGCCATGTACAGGAAGATCACAAACCTGCACGGCACATGCGTGCTGACCGGCAAGGGCCACGGATGGGGCGGTTCACTCATCAGGCCTCAGGCGACAGGGTACGGAGACGTGTACTTCTGCCAGGAGATGCTGAAGACCAAGAAGCAGGACATGAAGGGCAAGGTCGTCGCAATCAGCGGCTCGGGCAACGTCGCCCAGTACGCCGCAGAGAAGTGTCTGCAGCTAGGCGCCAAGGTCGTCACGATGAGCGACTCGGCTGGAACAGTCTACGATCCGGCTGGAATCGACCGTAAGAAGCTTGACTACATCTTCGAGCTGAAGCAGGTCAAGAGAGGCAGGATCAAGGAGTACGCCGAGAAGTACAACGTCGAGTACGCCGACAAGGCTAGGCCGTGGAACTACAAGGCCGATATTGCCCTACCGTGCGCGACGCAGAACGAGCTCGACAAGAAAGACGCGCAGAAGCTCATCGACAACGGCGTGATCGCCGTCGGAGAGGGCGCCAACATGCCTACCACACCCGAGGCAGTGACTCTCTTCCTGGAGCACAAGGTTCTCTTCTCGCCGGGCAAGGCCAGCAACGCAGGCGGCGTCGCCACAAGCGGACTGGAGATGGCTCAGAACAGCCAGAGATACTTCTGGAGCGCTGAGGAGGTAGACCAGAAGCTGCACCAGATAATGGTGAACATCCACAGCAACGCCTACGAGACCTCTAAGCTATTCGGTCAGCCTGGAAACTACGTAATGGGCGCGAACATCGCGGGCTTCCTGCAGGTAGCCAAGGCGATGGTCGCCATGGGCTACCTAGCCTAAAACCCATACTCTTTCTTTTTATTCTTTTAATCAGTCGGCTATAGATAGACTATAGTAAAACGCACTTTTTTCATCGTTCACGAGTAAGCGAAGAATTGACGTTTCTCGGTTTACCGACACATCTTATATCGGGCAGAGTAATGATCACAGCAGTTGGTGAAACCGTTGAAAGGAACAGGCAGAGAGTTCATGGAGAAGACCCATTACAAGTACCTTGACAAGTCAGACCAGGTGAAGGGGCTGCCGCAGCCGCCGCTGGCGCTGCCCCCTGTAGAGGGTAAGCCTATACACCGGCTGCCCGACCCGAAGAAGACGCCGAGGCAGCCCGTGGACCTGTGGGACGCGATAAACAACCGCGTAAGCGTCAGGGCGTACAGCGGGGAGCCCCTGAGCCTGAGTGAGCTCAGCTACCTGCTGTGGTGCACCCAGGGGGTGAAGGAGGAGACGAGCCGCCCCGCGACCCTCCGCACCGTCCCCAGCGCGGGCTCCAGACACTGCTTCGAGACCTATGTGCTCGTGAACAGGGTCGAGGGCCTCGCTGCGGGCCTCTACCGATTCCTAGCGACCGACCACAGTCTGCAGGAGGTGGACATGGACCCGGGGATAGCGGAGAAGGTGACTCAGGCGTGCTTCAACCAGCGGTTCGTGCTGCAGTCGGCGGCCACGTTCATCTGGACCGCTGTTGCTTACAGGATGATGTGGAGGTACGGCGAGCGCGGCTTCAGGTATATGCACTTGGACGCGGGGCACGTCTGCCAG
>JAFGTA010000087.1 GCA_016934355.1 Candidatus Bathyarchaeota archaeon
CACGTGGCTGAGATCGAGTGCGGCACCGGCCTCGGCAGCGTGTTCGCCGCCTACAACGGGGGCTTCGGTGTCCTCGTGAAGCCGGGGGCGCCGGGGATAGGCGACAGCGTAACCTATAGCGACGGTGACGGGCTGTCGGTCATCTACCTCCACTACGGGCCTATCCCGACGAGGGAGGCGCTGAGCGACCATGGCCTCAGGGTCCGGATCAATGAGCTGGGGGGCGTCTACGTGGACGAGCTCCGCAGGGAGCTGACCCCGGAGCGGTTCATGATGTATTCTAGGCGTTTCACTGAGCACGTCGGGTTGGTGACGCCGCGGCTGAGGCGGGTCTTTGACGCCATGGACGCCGCGGGCTACAAGTTCACCATGGCTATGTTTGGGGAGGTGGCTTTCACCCTCCAGCCGAAGGAGAACGTTAAGCCTATCCTTGCGGCGATGGAGGAGCGGCTCCCAGAAGCCGAGCCGGTGGTCTGCGGTGTCGATAAGACAGGCGCCGCCCTGTTCTAGCCGCGAATGTTTGTTTAGAGCCTCACGGGTATGAGGAGCTCTGTTATGTAGTGGGTCATGTGGATCGGCCTCGGCACCTTCCTGCTCATCTCGAGGAAGTGGTCGAAGCTGTTGGCCTCGAAGGCCCAGACGTAGTTCCACTTGGCGTTCATGCTGCCGAAGAGGCCCTCGTGCTCCACCCCTGTCTCGATGCAGCTCTTCTGCATCTTCTTGTCATGCTCCTTCAGGTCCTTCCGTGAACCCGCCCAGTCGAAGTAAAGAAGGATTTTCATCCCGTCGTCTCCATGACGTACACTAACCCCAATATATCATTATCGCTTCCATGAGCCTTCAGTGAACGCTAATACGCTGGGAACTGTGGATCACAATAAATATTAAACAAAAACTGCACCCTAGGTACCTGTTAGTGGTAAACATGCCCAAACAAAGCGTTTTCGATTCACCTACCGTCGAGAGCAGGCTGGCCGCCCGTGGAGTCAAGTGGCACCGCGACGCCCCCGACGTCATACCCCTCTGGCTGGCCGACCAGGACTACCCCATCTGCCCCGAGCTTAAAGCCGAGATGATGAAGGCCGTCGAGGAGGGGTTCGTGGTCTACGCCTCCGACCTTGAGGCGAGGACCGCCATGGCCGAGAAGATCAAGAGGGTCAACAAGGTCGAGGTGCCGCCCGAGCAGGTGATGCTGACACAGGGCGTCATCCCTGCCATGTGGCTCGCGGCGCGGCACGCGTGCCGCCCGGGTGACGAGGTCATAGTGACTGACCCGATGTACTTCCCGTTCTTCATCAGCGCCGAGGTGACCAACACGAAGCCCGTGTACTGGAAGCTCATGTTAGACGAGGGCTACAAGTTCGACACGGAGCGCCTCAAGAGCCTCATCACGCCGAAGACCAGGCTCATCTACGTGTGCAACCCCCATAACCCTGCGGGTCGCGCCATGACGAAGGAGGAGCTCAAGGGCATCGCCGACATCGCAGTGGATAACAAGATCTACGTGATGGTAGACGAGCTCTGGGAGGACATCCTGAACGACGGTAAAAAACACATCAGCCTCGCGAGCCTTAACCCCGAGATTGCGGACCTGACGATATCGAGCTGGGGGTTCAGCAAGACGTGGAGCGTCCCCGGCCTGCAGGCGGGGTACTTGGCTTGCACCAACAAGGTGATGTTAGAGAGTCTTCAGGGGATCGGCCGAGGCGTGCTGAGGGGCACCAACAACATCAGTAAGGCTATCGCCCCGCTGATCTGCAGCGGCAAGGTCGATTACTGGGTGAAGGACCTGAACAAGTACCTGGCTGAGGTGAGGGACCTAGTGGTGAAGAGGCTTAACGAGATGGGTGACTTCACGATCCCGCACCTGGAGGCGACTTACCTGATGTTCCCGAAGTTCAACTACGGTTTGACCAGCGCCGAGCTGGATAAGATCATGTTGAAGGAGGCCAAGGTGAGCTTCAACAGGGGGGACGTCTTCGGGCCCGAGGGCGACGGCCACATGAGGGTGCTGACGGCGACCAGCAAGGGGATAATGAACGAGGCGCTCGACAGGATCGAGAGAGTCATCCCGAAGCTGGAGAAGCTGCGGGGCTGAGCCCCCGGGGCTCTAACCCTTCTTTGTGTAACGTTACTTGGTATAAGTGGAATTTTTGTATTATTAGGAGGGTTTCTTTTTCTGTGACTGGTTTTTCGCTGTGGCAAGTAGTTTCTAATCTTTTTTATGGGGCTGTTTTCGGGGTGATTTGAGCCGGATTCGCCGGGACTCCGCGTCTGTTAACGGTGTTTCTCTGCTGTGGTGATTTTTTTTCGCGGTGGCGGGGTATTCGGTTTTGCTTCAGGTAGGGTGGGTTCTAGTTGAAAAAATTTAGGGTGGTTTTCCGGTTAATTTGTATCTTGATCATGGTTTTGTACGTTTTTATGGAGCTTATTTTGGTGTATGTTTTTTTTAATGGGGATTTTTAATATTAATTATATATATGAAAAATTATTCAAATTTAACGGAAATGCGATATATATAGGGCGTATGTATCTATAGATATGAAGAAGCTTCTCTGCCTATCACTCATACTCGTTTTAATCGGCTCAGATTTCCTGGCCCTCACCCAGATGGTTACTGTGGAGGGAGGAGGGGAGAACGAACCCGTCGCAGCCGTTTCTACCGAGGCAGTTCCTATAGAGATCGGTAACGTGACTGCGTCTAAGATCGTTAACGTGATTGTCCCGGCGCGGGACCTCGCGGGTGAGGTAGACGACGCGCTTGGGAACGGGTGGCAGGTGCTTGTGCTGTTCTACACGGCGTGGTGCCCGTTCTGTGAAGTCGAGAGGGGTGTCTTGGACGTCGTCGAGGCGGAGGGCAGGGACCGTCTCGTGGTGTATAGAGTCGACGCGGAGGCGTATCCGGGGCTGGCTGAGGCGTACAACGTGTCGGGGTACCCGACGATGATCCACTACGTGGACGACCGGCATGAGGTGGTCTCCGGCTACAAGGGGGTCGACGAGCTCAGGGAGCTGCTGTGGGGTGTGAGCGGGGCGTCAAGCGTTGTCGGCTCGGGCTGCGTTGACCCGATAGGTGGTTTGTTTAACCATTACAGCTGCAGCTTGGCGGATTGCTGGGATGAGTGTACAGACCAGAAGGAAATAGACTGGACCAGCATTGCCAACGAGGCTCTTGAGACTGCGTTAAGCTGTGCCGGGGGTGAATTAATATCTAATACTTACTCGTGTGGCAAAGCCATGTACACCAAAGATCCATCCGATGTAGTCAGTTGTTTGACGAGTCTATCCAGTTCACCGGGGCTTCCTATAGGCTGCGCGTACTCTATAGGGCATCTGCTGGCGGACATGTTAGGTGCCAAGCAGGCGGGGGAGTGTCTGGGGCAGTGTGCCGCGGACTCGTCCTCGTATGGGTCCTGCAGAGCCGGAGAACAGAGGCTCAGCTGTACATCCGCGAGTACATACTTCATCGGAATGAAGGAATGTAGAGACTGCGCTTGGAGACTTGTGCCCAGCAGCCTCACTGAATGCCCGTCCTCAACACAGTGTGTGACCACAGCGAATGGAGCCGAGTGCAGGGACCCTTACGATGATGATGACGATGAGGACGAAGATGACCCTGACGACCCACCGGAGAGGCCTCCACGTTATCCTGGCTATGACCACCCGGACGATAACTTTGACGTCTCCACCGAGTGGCTCGAATCCCAGTTTACGTGGAACGGCGAGGAGGGTAGCATGGGTAACGTTGCGGTTCTGGACAGGGGTTATCCTTCGGTGGACAAAGGTTTCATTGATTTTTATCGCACGATCTATAGCGGGGAGTATCCTCAACTAGTGGACATCGGCGCGGTGGCGGGCCTCAGCCCGTCGGAGTATCCCGTCCTCATACTGCCCACGGGGAGCCTCTACGGGTTAGCCGGGGCATCCTCGGTGAGAGCTGCCTTCGAGACATACGTTGAGGGCGGCGGCTCTCTCATCATGTTCGCGCAGTTCAGTGGAGAAGAGTTTGAGCTGCTTCCCGGCGGAGAGGTGACGGGGTACGGATGGGACGAGGAGGAAAGCTGCCAGAGTAAATCCTCCACCATAACCACTTATCATCCAGTGTTATCAGGCATAGATTCCTCATGCGTGAGACAGGATAATGCACTTGACATAGCCATAGACGGTTTCTTCCTTACCGTGCCGGAAGGCGCCACCGAGATACTGACGCGTAGGAAAAACCTGACACCTGCGATGATCCATTACAGTTACGGCGCAGGTGAGGTGATCGCCACCACTTCTTACATAGACCTAAGACCTGGCGGAAGCCTGTATGGTTCATATACGCCAACGCGTACGCTTATCCTCAGGAACCTGATCGAGTGGGGTAAAAGCGATAAACCCGTGCCCAGCGTGACGCCCGGGTACAGCGAGCCGACGGAGATGACGCTGAACTTCACGAACCCCCTCATCGCTTCGGAGACTTGGAGCCACTTTGCGAGGGGCGACTTGGTTGAGATAGAGTACACGGTGTATAACAACAACGCCTCGGACGCGGACCGGGTCACTTTCACGGTGTACGACCCATACCACATCGCACACACGGTTGATGTCCAGCAGACCGTGGCTGCGGGCACCTCCGAGACCGTGACGCTTCAGCTTGAGACCGGCGCCGACTCGCCGCCCGGCATCTGGATGGTAGTATACGACCTGTACGACGGCGAGGAGTGGAGGTGGAGTAGTTACATCGGCGCCTTCACGCTCGACATCGACCTCACCGAGCTCACCTCCTTCGTGATGTACTACAACGTCACCGATGAGAACGGCGACTTTGTGAAGAGCGGCGAGGAGAGCTTCTCCCTGGAGCCCAGCAGGACAGCGAACCTACCAGTGTCGGTTGACATAACCAGTAGTATTCAGCAGGGGCTGTGGCGGATAGACTACCGTATCGAGACGGAGAGCGGGCTCGTCGTCAAGGAGGGCGTCCAGATGGTCGCCGTATCAGATCTTGGTTTCACGCCCTTCGGCTTCTCGTACAGCCATGATATCCGTGCCTCTGTGACGAGTGCCTCCGAGTATTACCCTTCCCTTGTTGACGCCGAGTTCACCGTTCACGTCTGGAATGACGGCGACGAGGCTAAGGATGTCTACATCGCCATGGCGTTTCCGTACCACTTCTGGCACAGCGATGACGACCCCGTCTACGGGGAGGGTACGACATACCCCTCGATGAGCAGTTCTCTACTTGTAGATGCTACGGTTGAGGCTCATGGGTATTATTCCCACACTTTCACGGTGCCCGTCTTCTATTATAATGACAAGCTGTGGGTTAATGTGTGGGGAGAAGGACAGGATGTCGGTTCATATGAGCTCCTCGTGCAGGGGGCGCGTAGGACCTTCTTTACGGGAATAAACGTCGGTGAGTTGTTTTCCATTAAGCCGTATCTGGGCGGCACAGATCTCGTCTTCCCTGTAAGATTTTTTGGGGACCCCGTCCCTGGAGTGTACAGGCTCAGTTTACAGTTGATCGATTATGATTACATTCCTGACGAAATTCTGCCTGGTGATATCCTTTGGGAGGGTGAGTATGATGTAGGGATACATAAGAGCCGAAGCTACAACCACATATTCTCCGTGCCTCTAAGCGCTTTCCCTGAGGAAAAGACATACACGTACGTTGCGCGGCTCAACTGGGTAACCGATGACTGGAACAAGCCTGTGTCGGATAGAAAAGGGTTTGTGCTTGTCCCCTCATTTGGGACCACGTTTACCTTCGGGCAAACCCAGTACAGTGAAGGCGACGAAGGGTACATCGATATCACCTATGATAACCCGTTTTCTACGCCTTCCATCAAGGACTGCGAGTTCACCATCGACGGTCTTCTCTTCAGCCACTCGGAGACGGTGACCGTTCCACCTCAGAGTAAATACACTTCTCACGTAGAGTTTGATATCCCTGATGGGGTCCCATCCGGCGTGTACACTGGAGACCTGAACGGGGAATACACATCGACGTTCACGGTTCCCCAGTCAGACCTTGAGATCAGTCTGCCGTCGAGCCTCGAAGCAGGCACGCCTGAAACAGTGGTCGTCGCCAACCAGGGCGGGGTATGGACGACCTGCGGCTACGAGCTGACGCTCACGGATGAAAAGGATGACACGATCCTGTCCATGTCGGGCAGCAAGGAGATAAAGCATGGGAGAAGCCTCAAGCTCAACTTCACGCTTCCTAGCCAGCTGAAAGACGGCAGGTACACGCTGAACGTAGAGACGAACAACCACGAGACCCACAGGATACAG
>JAFGTA010000001.1 GCA_016934355.1 Candidatus Bathyarchaeota archaeon
AAAAATAAGATAAACAGGGCACCTCGGAATCACCAGAAAAAACGCTTATAGTAAGTAGCACACTATAAGGGAAAACCAAAGTCGTCGCCCACTCAAAACTATAAACGCCTCCCCCGGTGACCCCACACCCGCATAAGCCCCCGGCGCTCCCACTTCATGGAAGGCTAGAACCCAACACCCCACACCTAGACAATGCTTTATGTTTCCATAAACCAAAGCCATATCGAGAATTACATTATCCTTGTCACATCGAAGCATCATCGGGCTCCTCCGGGGGCTCGTCGCCGTTCTCGTACTTGAACTGCATCTCGTAGAGATGCTTGTACAGCCCGCCCCTCGCGATCAGCTCGTCGTGGGTGCCCGACTCCGCTATCCTTCCCTCCTCAAGCACCACGATCTTGTCGGCGTTCCTCACAGTGCTCAGCCTGTGGGCGATGATGATGCTCGTCCTGTTCCTGAACACCCGCTCCAGCGCCTGCTGGATAATCAGCTCGGTGTAGGCGTCGATGCTACTCGTCGCCTCGTCCATGATCAGTATCCGCGGATCAGCGAGCAACGCCCGAGCTAGGCTTATCAGCTGCCTCTGCCCGACGCTGAGCCTGCCGCCGCGTTCACGGACGTCCGTCTCGTAGCCCTCGGGCAGCTTCATGATGAACTCGTGGGCCCCCACCGTCTCCGAGACCTCCCTGATCTCGTCGTCCGTGGCGTCAAGCCGCCCGTACCTGATGTTCTCCATGATGCTCGCCGAGAACAGGAAGTTGTCCTGCAGAACCACCGCCATCTGCCTCCTCAGCGACGCCAGCCTGATGTCCTTCAGGTCGCACCCGTCCACGGCAACCCTTCCCTCGTCTGGGTCGTAGAACCTGTAGAGAAGGTTGATCATGGTGGTCTTCCCCACGCCTGTGGGCCCAACCAGAGCCACCGTGGAGTTGGGCTCAATCACTAGGTCGATGTCCTTGAGGACGGGCTGCCCCGGCTCGTACCCGAAGGTGAGTCCCTCGTATGTTATCCTGCCCTCCAGCCTCGGGAGCTCCACGGCGTCCGGTGAATCGGTTATGGTCACAGGGGTGTCTATAATGCCGAAGACGCGCTCCGCCGCAGCCAGAGCCGACTGAACGCTGTTCCAAAAGGCGCTCAAGTCCTGGATGGGCCAGAAGAACCTACTCAGGTAGTTCATGAACCCGAACAGGACGCCTACGCTCAGCTCACCAGTCATGACGGCCAAGCCACCGAACCAGAGCACAAGGAAGTTGCCTATCGCCGTGAATATCTGGACCGCGGGCCAGAACGCTGACATTATCTGCCCGGCTTGGACGTTTGCCTGCATGTTGCTGCGGTTGATCCGTTGGAACTCCTCGCGGGTCTGGCCCTCCCTGCTGTAGCTCTGTATCTCCTTCATGCCGCTGACGCTCTCCTCCATCTTCGCGCTGACGCTGGCGATGGTCTTTCGGGTCTCCCTGTAGACTGTGCGGACGCGGCGGCCCCAGAAGTAGAGGAACAACGCCATCAACGGTATGACTGTGAATGTGATGAGGCTGAGCCGCCAGTTCATGTACATCATGATGGCCACGATGCCCACCAACGTAAGCAAGTCCGCGACGACGCTGGCGACCCCCGACGTGATGAGCTCCGTGATCTTCTCCACGTCGTTGGTAGCCCTGGAGACGATACTACCCACCTCCCGGGTGGCGTAGAAGTCCTGCCCCAGCTCCTGCAGGTGCCTGAAGATGTCCATCCTGACCTCGTACTCCAGGGAGCTGCCAAGCCAGTCGATGAGGAACCGCTGACCGAACTGGGTCACGAAGGTCAGGGCGTAGACCGCTATGAACGCCCCGCTTATGAGCAGCAGCCCCTGGGTGTCCAGCGCATCGATGTAGCTGTCGATGGCCAGGCTGAACATGTAAGGCGGCAGCAGGTTGATGACGGTCGACACGATGATGGCGGCCACCAGCAGCGTGCTCTCCCTCTTCTGGGCGAGGATGTAACCCATCATCCTCCTGAAGAGCACCCTGTCCGGGATGGTGCGCTCATAGTCGTCATCCGACTCCGCGAGCCGCCTCATATGGTAGCCCATCAGCTGAAACCTCCGTTGGCCGCAGCCACCTGAGTCTGGTACAGCTTGTAGTAGATGCCGCGCAGCGCCATGAGCTCCTCGTGGACGCCCTCCTCCGCTATCTCCCCGTCCTCCAGCACGATGATGTACCCCGCCTTCTTTATGCTGCTGAGGCGCTGCGTGATGATGAACGTGGTCCTGTTCTCAAGCAACTCGTCCAGCGCCTGCTGAATCTCGTACTCGGTCTGCGTGTCCACGCTGCTGGTGCTGTCGTCAAGGATCAGTATCTTCGGGTTCTTCAGCAGCGCCCGGGCGATGGCTACCCTCTGCTTCTGCCCCCCCGAAAGGGTGACGCCTCGCTCCCCCACCTTTGTGTCGTAGCCATCCGGCAGCCCCTCGATGAACTCGTTTATCTTGGCGCGTTTCGCCGCCTCCTTGATCTGCGGGAGGGCGGCGCCCTCGACGCCGTAAGCGATGTTCTCCCTGAGCGTCGTGCTGAAGATGAACGGGTCCTGCCTGACGATTCCGATGTGCCGCCTCAGCGACTTCACGGTCACCTCGCGGATGTCCCTGCCGTCCAGAGATATTCCGCCTCTCGACACGTCGTAGAACCTGGGCACCAGGTTGATTATGCTGCTCTTGCCGCTGCCGGTGGCGCCGAGTATGGCTACGGTCTGCCCCGGCTCCACCTTGAGGTCGATATCCTTGAGCACCATGTTCTCGCCGTCGTAGCTGAACCAGACGTCCTTGAACTCGATGCGGCCACCCACCTCCCTCAACTCGGCCGCGCCCTCGACGTCGCTCACCTCCACCTCGGCGTCGACGATCTCGAACACCCTCTCACCGGCGGCGTTGGCGCGGACAAACATGCTCGTCATAAACCCCAGCATCCGTACCGGCCCCATGAGCCGCGCTAGGTACAGGTAGAACGCCACCATGGTCCCCATGGTGAGGGTGCCCTCGATGACCCTGTTGCCCCCGTACCAGATGATGAGCACCACGCCGACGCTGGAGATCAGGTTAGCCAGCGGCATGAAGAAAGCCCTTATCCTCGCCATCGTCACGTTGATGTCGAAGTACTTCCTGCACTCCACCGCGAACTTCGCCTCCTCGTGGGCCTCCCTGCTGAAGCCCCGGACCACCCTGAGGCCTGTGAGGTTCTCCTGGAGCACCGTCGTGATGACGCCGTTCTGCTCCCTGACCTCCCTCCACATGGGGCTCACCTTGCGGCTGTAACGGATGGTAGTGTATGTCAGGAAAGGCAGCACCACGACTGACACGAGGGTCAGTCCCATGTCGATGGACACCATGGACCAGACCACGAAGGCCAAGAGCAGCAGGTTGGTGAGCGCCATCCTGAACCCCATGTTGAAGAACCGCTCAAGCATGTTGATGTCGCCCGTGGCGCGGGCCATGAGCTGCCCCGTCCGCTGCTGGTCGTAGAAGCTGAACGACTTCTCCAGCAGGCTCTCGTACATGTCGTCCCTCAGGTCGAAGCCCGCCCGCTGGCTAACCACCGTCGACGCGTACCTGATCAGGTAGTTCAGATAGCCGTCCAGCGCGGCTATGACTATGAGGCTGAAGCTGAACACAAACAGCGAGGCGTGGTCAGACCCCATCACCGCAGCCTCGGAGACCCACCTGGCGACGGAGACGAGAATAGTGTAAGCGTACCTCTCTATCCCAGTCCCCACAGCTATCTCGCCGCCCCCAGCCACCTCCCCCACCATGTCCACTATGTCGCCGATGATGGCAGGCGAGAGCACGCTGAGAACCGTCGTCACGACGCCGAGGAGCACCACGGCCTTCAACTCCCAGTAAGGGAGAATGTACCTGAAGAGCCTCCTGAATGTGCTCCACTGTATCCTAGTTGAAATGCTGTCCTCGGACACCCGGTCTACCTCGGCTTCTCAATGATCTCCGACAGCCGCCGGATGGCGTCCATGTACTCCTCGTCTCCGAGGAGCTGCATATGGCTCAGGATGTGCGCCATGTTCCTCTTGGCGTAGGGGCCCACCTCTACGCCGCCCACCCACTGGGTCACCCTCTCCTCGTACGCCTTCTTCTCCCCCAAGTAGCATGTCCTGAGGAGCTCACGCACCTCGCCGCGGCGGCCATCGGGCACATCGATGTTGTACGCCCGGAGCGCCAGCATAAGGTTATCGATGAAGGCTTCCCTCCAAGCCGTGTAGTCGGGGTCCTGGCTGAGGGCCTCCGTGAGACTGTACGCGACGTGGAAGTTGTGGCTCACGCTCCTGTAGTACGGCTGCACCATGTTACGGACCTTCTCCTCGCGCGTCACCTCGATGAGGCCCGCCTCCAGCAGCGTGTGCAGGTGGTGCACTATGCTGCTGTGGTTCCTGTCCAGCGCCTTGGCCAGGTCTGTGGTTGACATCTCCTCGTGGCTTAGCTTCCGCAGTATCTGCCTCCGCGTATCGTCTGCGAGGAGCTTCGCCACCTCGGGGTCCTTTATTATGAAGGGGCCTCTCTTCAATGGAATCGCTACATAACACTGTAGCGGTATAGATATATGTTACTAGGCGCCGAGGAGACGCGACACCACGCCCCGGTCACTCTCCAGGTCGAGCCTGTCCAGTTCGTCCCCGTTCAGCCAGAAAACCTCGTCGGCCTCATAGCAGCGGGGCTCGCCTTGCCACCCGCGGCAGAGGTACCACCTCGTGTTCTGCACCTCGACATCGGTGGGCACCTTGACCTCGGCGACGAACATGAACTCGTCGCACTCCAGTCCCAGCTCCTCCTTGAGCTCCCTCCTGCAAGCCTCCGCGTAGGTCTCGCCATCCTCGACGTGCCCACCCGGGATCGCGACGCACCCCGGGTAGGTCTCGCGATCAAGCCTCCTGCGCTCAACCAGCACGCTGCAGCCGTCGACAACGATTAACGAAACACAGTCGACGGTCTCCATGGAGACAAGAACCCTGTGAAAAAGAAATTACTTTCTGCGGCTCAGGTACCGCATCTTCTGGCCGGCGCTAGTCCGGCCCTTGTGCACCCTTCCGACGTGGGGCTTGGAGAACTGCTTCGGCCTCTGAACCTTTAGCTCGACGTTCTCAGTCTCCTCGAGGAACTCCTTGAGGGTCTCAACGTTCTCGTCGTGGCTCGACCTGCGCCGAGAGTCCACAGGTATACCGCGTCTCTTAGCCTCTCCGAGGGTCAGCTCAACGGCGCCGAGCTCCTCCTTGCTGAAGCCCTTGCCCTCGCGGACCCTGTCCCCGCTTTCGATTATGGGTGTGATGATTCGAACCATGGCTGACTACCTGTAGCTCTTCTGCTTCCTGCGCCGGGCGCCTGGGCCGCCGAACTTCTTTGCCTCCTTGCGCCTTGCGTCGCCTGCCAGCATGGTCCTGTCGTACTCGTGGTACCTGCTCCTGAGGCGCTTACTCCTCGTGAACTTGACGAGGCCCTGCGCGATGCCCATCCGGGCAGCCTCAGCCTGGCTCATGACTCCGCCGCCGTTGGTCTTCACCTTGATGTCGACTCGCCCCGCGTAGTCGCCTGCGAGCCTGAACGGCTCCAGTATCTTCTCGCGGACCATCCACGGCTCGAGGAGGTGGACCGGCGTGTTGTTGATTCTTATCCTGCCTTTGCCTTCCGAGACTACGACTCTCGCCTTGCTCGTCTTGCGTTTACCGACTGCGAGGACTGACCTTTTTCTGCTCGACACTTGTATCACTTCTTCCAGCCGATAGCCTCGGCGATCTGTCCAATTGTGACGAACCTGCGGCTCAGGTTCTCAGAGTGGACTCCTTTGATTGTCTGCTTCTCGGCGACCTCCAGCTCCTCAGGCACACCTATGTGGACCTTGAGCCTGCGGAAAGCGTTCCTGCCCACAGTCTTGCGGTACGGCAGCATGCCCCTTATGGTCTTGCGTACGATTCTGTGTGGTTGTCTGTAGTGGATTGGTCCCTTGCCGAAGCCGCCGACGTTGAGGAACTCCTTCTCTCTTTCGATGACCATCTTGCGTTTCCCGGAGACGACGATCTTCTCTGCGTTCACTATGTCGATGGCCTCGCCAGCCATGAGCCTCTTGGCTACGATGCTGGCCATTCTTCCCAGTATGAGGCCGTCGCCGTCGATCACTGTTCTCTCTGACATTTTTCTTCTTCCTGTGGTGGCTAGAGTCGCCTAATGCATCCCAGTTGACAACGTTTCTGCGTATAAAGGTTTTCCAAACCCTGATGCTACCACAGGCGGCGGGATGATCGCGGTTATCTGGGACAACGGGCCGCCGTAAAACAGGTAAAGCAGGCGGATGTAGTAGGGTGCATGGGATGGCTCCTGGTGAAGCTGAGAGTTGACGATGGAATACGTTGAGCACAGGATAGGCGACAAGACTGTCTACGTCCGTAGGGACAGAGTGGAAGAGCTGAGCCGCGTCGACGTGGTGGTGTTCGACTGCGACGGCGTGCTCCTAGACATCAGGGAGTCCTACATCAGGGCCGTCGCGGAGACCACACGCATCCTAGTCGAGGCGTTCACAGGGGCTGATCTGCCTGAGTCCCTATTCGACGGGGGGCTGAACTACGCGTACAAGCGGCGGGGCGGCTTCAACAACGACTGGTCGCTGACTTACGCCCTCGTCATGCGTGTGCTCTCGGAGTCCCCGGAGGCAGACCTGATAAAAACGCTCGCGGAGGAATCAACGCGGCATGAAGACATCTACAGCCGATACCGTTTCATAGCGGAGAACCGCGTCGAGACCCGGATACAGCTGGAAGGGCTCCACGACAGGCTTCTAGCCTTCTCGGAGCTGCTCGACGAGTCCGGCGTGGAGTCGGTGGACAGGCAGCTCCTCCCCGGGATGGCCCACGTCAAGGAGGCGCTGGCCCACCCGGGGAGTGTAGGCGAGAGCATAATTTCCACGCTCTTCGAGGAGCTCCTCAGCGGGGCGCCACTCTACCGAGAGACCTTCGGCGCCCCGGCGAGGTTCACCGACCGCCTCCTCGGCTACGTCGAGAACGAGAGGAAGGTGATCACGGACGAGACGCTTGACGCCTTCGAGTCTCTGCTGGGGGGCCCCAGGCTCGGCGTAGCCTCGGGGAGCATAGCCAACACGGCGAGGCACGCCCTCGGAGACATCGTTGGCCGTTTCACCCCCGCCGCACAGGTGTGGAACGACGATGTGGCCGCAGCGGAGGAGTCCAGCGGGCGAAGCCTCCACAAACCCAACCCATACTCCCTGCTCAGGGCGGCCGGGCACTTTTCGCCCTACGAGCAGGTTCTCTACGTGGGGGACACCTCGGCTGACAGGATGATGGCGGAGAGGGCGGGGCAGGGCTTCCTCTTCGCCGGGGTCTATGGGTCTGTGGCTGGGGGTGACGAGGTGAGGGAGGCTTTCCTGAGGGAGGGCTGCGACGTGGTTGCGCCTACGGTCAACGAGCTTCCTGCGGTGCTCGGGGCCCTAAAGGGGCCTCGGTGACCTGAGAGTCAAACGTTATATTTCTGCCACCGATGGTTATCTGGTTCACCATGGGGCCCAGGGTCGTTGTGATCGTATCTGCTGACGGCGAGTGGGACGCTATACCAAAGATGTTCCCTGACGCGGAGTACGTCGACACGCCGTATGGGCAGACCATGACGCGGATGGTAGGCGGCGAGCCCGTGGTCTTCTTCCACGGCGGCTGGGGTAAGATACCTTCCGCCGCCTCGGTGCAGTACGCCGTAGACAGGTGGAGCCCCGAGCTCATAGTCAACCTGGGTACATGCGGAGGCTTCGCAGGTCACGTCGAGCGGGACGAGGTCATACTCGTCGAGAAGGCGGTGGTCTACGACATAATAAACCAGATTGGGGACACGGCCACGGTCATCAAGAAGTTCACAACCGAGATAGACCTCGGCTGGCTCGTCGGCGAGACGCCTATCCCCGTCACGAGGGCGACCATCGTTAGCGGGGACCGAGACCTCATCCCCGATGAGATCGAGGGGCTTCACCGGATGTACGGCGCCGTGGTCGGCGACTGGGAGTCGGGTGGCATCGCGTGGGTGTGCCGCCTCAACGACGTGCGGCTCCTCATCCTACGCGGGGTCTCCGACCTCGTGGGGCCCGACGGCGGGGAAGCCTACGACGGTAAAAGAGTCATATGGAAGGAGGCCGCGATGAGGATAATTACTAGGCTCGTCGAGTCTCTGCCCGACTGGCTCGCCGAGCTGCCCTAGAGCCACGCCGCCAGCCCGTGCATCGTGTTCACGATGTCGCCGCCGGCCTTCAACGGAAGCACGAGGGCCCCAGGTGTGCACTCAAGCCTACTGTAGTACCGCTCCATCTCGGTGTCCCTGCCGAGAAGCAGCGCCAGCACGTGAACTCCCCGCATGCCGAGGGCGTTCAAGGCGTCCATAACGGACTCGCATTCCTCTGCGGCGTCTCTGCCGCCCACGGTAACTGGTTTACCGTCCGTGATTAAGATGAGCCGCTCCGGGTTCAGAAGGGAAGCCTCGCGCAGAGCCGCGTCCAGCCTGTTCTCCCCGTCAGTCGGCTCCACCTCGTCGGGGCTGTGCACCAGCCTCGCGTCGCGCCCGTAACTGTAGACGGCTGCGTTCATGTGGGCCGCCGTCAAGGCGTTGGCGAGGAACTTGGCCGCGGTGGCTTTGGGGTGCTTCTCCCAGAGGCTCCAGGGGTCTGCCATGGTGGCGCCTCGGCTTAGGAGCACCACGGTGCGCTTCTCCCTGTCTCTGCCTGGTCTCCCCCTGCTGTGGACGCGCATCTCGTTTGGGAGGGTCCGAGCGCTGATGGGGTGGACTGTTCTGCCGTCGAAGCCTGTGAACCCAGGTTCCTCGGTTGGGCGCCTGTAGCCGTCTATGAGCTCGTTGAACTCGTGGTACCTGTTCTCCTCCATGAGGCGGATGGCCTGCCGTTCCTCGTCGTAGACGACCACGGGCTGCATGCTCTGGGTGCTTGTCCTCTCCCGCGCCTCTTCATGTCCCTGTCCTTTCAGCAGGGCCGCGTAGAAGCCTCCGCCTCCCTCGATGGATAGCAGAGCCGGGGCGTTCCTGCCTTCGGGGTCGAGGGCGAGCTTACCCTCGTCGATGAGCTCCCGCACCTGCTGTTGGAGGTCACGTTTCTCGATGTACATGCGGTTGGCTGGTTCGCCCTCAAGGTAGACGCTTCCGCCGCCCCTGACCCGGAATACGATGACGACCACAGGGAAGTCGTCGCTGTATAATATGCTCATGGCGAGTCCCAGGCGTACTCGTATACCCTTCGGCGGGCCTCCTCGTACTCCTCCACGCCGAACGTGTTGAGCACCCGCATCTTGAGGAGCCTGTCCACCGCGAGCTTCATCGCCTCGTCGCGGCTCTGGTAGACCTCACGATAGGCGTTGTACTCCCTAGCGAACTTCAGGAGGTTTCTGGTGCTGACGGGCACAAGGTACCTCATCCTGTCGACCTCCTGCTTCACCCAGATGGCGAACGTGAATATGTGGACGGGCAGCGCGTACCGGGCCAGCAGCCCCTGTATGCTCTCGATGGGGGTTCTGCCCCAGAGGATGGTCTTGCCGAATCTGTCCAGCAGCCCCGGGTCCGGCGTGTCCTGGGTGACGCAGTCCAGTGCGCCAGCCGCCACGACGCAGAAGCCGTCCGGTAGCCTGTGAAGTGTGCCGTCGACGGGGTCGGTGAAGGTCTTGCTGTTCATGGCCTCGTAGAGTATGGCCTGTGTCCTTGGCCTGAGCTTCGTGACGTCGTCTATGTAGGCTATGGGCGTCATCTTTTCCTCGTTCTGCGCCACCTTCATGAGCAGCCCGTTGTGGACGGGGTCTCTGCCGACGAAGGCGCCCGGGTTGAAGCCCGTGACGAGCTCCCTCTCCGTGGTCTCCTCGCTGCAGTGCATGTAGACGCCGCCCAGGTGCCTCTGAAGCTGGAGCATGGTCTCTGTCTTGCCCTCCCCGTGGGGGCCGAGAAGCAGAACGTTGTCGCCGAGCCTGACGGCCCTGAGCAGCCTCCTGATCTCGTCGTCGTGGCCCTTTACCTGCTTGGTTATCTCTTTGAACGCCTCATCCTCTGCTCCTAGTACCTCCTCGGCCGGGGGAGCCAGAGTCGCGCCGAAGACATATACAGGCTTCTCCTCAGCGTTGGGCTGCTCAAACGTGTACATGGAGTCTGGGGTGGGTTCTGCCGCCTCCCCGAAAAGTTCGGGTGCCTCGCCGGGTTCCGCGTACTCCTCGGCTATCTGTATCTCGGGCTCGTCGTGCTCGTACACCCAGTCCACGTTGGAGTCGAACAGCTCGATCATCTGGGTGAGGTCGCTGTGCACCGTCCCCTGCATCGCCTTGGGCATCGAGTCCGAGGCCACCATGGCGGGGATGTAGCTCCTGTAGTGGTGAAGCTTCCGCTGCAGTCCCTTTAGCTTGAGGATGTCCTGCTCCGTTCCGCCTCCTATGCCCAGCGTCTCCCTCTGGGTCCTGAGCCTGTTTATGCTGCCGCTGATCTTGTCTATGACGTTGCGGAGCCTGTTGAACTCGGCCATGAACTCCTCGGTTGTGATCTCTCCGCGCTCCCGCTGCTCCTGCTTCCCCTCGACGAAGCTTCTGGTCTCCACGAGTATTTCGTGAGCCTCGTTTACCTTGTCCCCGACGTCTGCGTACTTTTCCATGGCCTCCACGGTCTTGCCCATGTACCCCTTGTAGAGGCCGGTGAACGCCTCGTGGCTAATCTCGCCCCTGTCAGCCATCTCCAGCACCTTCACCCGCAGGAGCATGTACTTGGCGAGTCTACCCTCGGGCTCCTCCTCGGGGCTGAGCTCGGGCACCGCGGCCATGAGTTCCTCCGTGGCTCGCTCCTTGCTCCCGCCGCCTCTCAGAGTATCCTTCAGGGCGTCGAAGGGGTCTGCCTGGGGCGGCCTCTGGGGCAGCCTGCTGCCGCAGTTTATGCAGGCCTGGCTCCATGGGACCACGGCGTTGCAACTGGGGCACGTCAAGTGGGCTTCGGGGAAGGTGACCATTGCTGTTTTCTGTGCGATTGTTCGTACCTATATGTTTTCGAGAACGGTGATCCATGTTTGAGAGTAAGAAATATATCGGTAGGCTTGTGTATGGTGTGTGCATGCGACTGTAGTCTAGCGGCATGATTTCTGCCTGCCACGCAGACGGCCCGGGTTCGATTCCCGGCAGTCGCACCATTTTTTCCTTAGTGGTGCGTCGGTCATGTTGATGTTGGGGGCCTAGGCCTTTGCGTCAACTAGGATATTATTTGAGGGCGGTTGAACTTGGGGCAGCTCCATGTTACGTAGGGGTGAGGGGTTCCGGGGCTTTTCGGTGTGTGTTGGCGGTGATTCCACGACTTTGGTTTTCCCTTATAGTGTGCTACTCACTATAAGCGTTTTTTCGGGGCTTCTTTTTAACGCGGTTTAGCTGTTATTTTGATGGTTTTCGTTATTTGGCATGTATTTCTTTAGTGGTTCAGTCTTTTTCTAGTTTGTTAATTTATATGTGTTATGTGAATCTCTGTGGACGGGTTGGTCTTTCAGCTACAGATCTGTTATGAACGCGTCGAGAGGCTCGTGTTTCTGCTTCCGAGTGGTTCTTGGTCGCTGAGAGGAGCGCGGGTTATTCTGAAGTTGGATCGGTCAGGCGTCGATGCCGAGGCGGGTAAGATGTATATTGTAGGGGCTCTTCAGTTGACTTGGGTAGTTGCCGTGCCGTGTATACGCGAATCTGTGTTTCCCTTGTGGTTGTTTACTAGGTTGGGGCGCTCCTCGGGTTTCCTGAATGCTCTCAGACGAGAATAGCTCTTAGCGTAACGCGAATATCTGGGCAGAAGACGCCTCCGGATAACAACGATTCCTAGTTACATGGAATAAGCGATTTCGTTGCCCTCATTTTTATAATAACAGCTGCTGGAGTTTATGCATGCTATCTACGACGTAGTCGGGGTGTACCTCCATCAGCTGCTCCAGCGTGTGGTAGCCGGTCGTTATGCCCACCGTGGTGACGCCCGCGTCCACCCCCGCCTTGAGGCCGACCGCCGTGTCGTCCACGAAGACCGCGTGCTCCTTCTCCACGCCCAGCCTCTCCAGCGTGTATAGGATCATGTCGGGCGCCGGCTTCGGTTTAGGCACGTCGAGGAAACCGACGATAAAGTCTAGCGTATCCCTGACTCCCAGCCCTGTGAGTATTCTCTCGGCTTCGCTGGTGGTCTTGTTGGTGGCGACGCTCTGCATGTAGCCCCTGCCGTGGATAATCCTCAGCGTCTCCTCGACGCCGGGCAGCAGCTTAACCAGACCCATGTCACCAGACTGGAAGTGGTGAATATACCTGTCCCTGAGCATCCAAGCCTCGCCACGGTGCTCCTCTGGGAGAACCGCCTCAAGAATGTCGATGAGGCTCACGCCTATGAGGCCTTTGATCTCGTCGTCGTCGCTCATGACCCCTACCTCTTCGAGTGTGAGCCTGAAGGCCCTGAGGATGGCGTCGGTGGCGTCGATGAGTACGCCGTCGAGGTCGTAGATGACGAGTTGGGTGTCCCTGAACATACAGGTGGTACGCCTCAGCCGCTTAAACCCGTTTCGCAGTAGATATATTAACGGCGGCTCCTGTGATCACTTGTTCTAGGTGACTAAGTTGACCGAGTTGAAACAAGTCTGGAAGTGTGAGATATGCGGGAACATCGTGGAGGTTCTCCACACGGGTATGGGGCAGCTGGTGTGCTGCGGCCAGCCCATGGTGCTCATGGAGCCCAAGGTGACCGAGGCCGGGGGCTACGAGAAGCATCTACCGGTGATCGAGTCCGCGGGCGGCAAGGTGACCGTCAAGGTGGGCAGCGTCGAGCACCCCATGCTGGAGAAGCACTGGATCGAGTGGATCGCAGTCGACACCGACAAAGGCGTCCATCGTAAGTTCCTGAAGCCGGGTGACAAGCCCGTCGCCGTCTTCAGCACCACGGACAAGGTGGTGCAGGCCAGGGAGTACTGCAACGTCCACGGCCACTGGGCGAAGAAAGCCTAAGCCCCTCCACTCCTTTATTCTGTAGAGGATCATAAATCCACCCTTCTAGGCGTGACTATCTTATTTCCTCTGGTGTCAGGCTGCTTCGCCAGCTCGTGACGGTGATAGCCCTCGCCCTTGGAGTCAGTAAGGTTAAGGCTAAGGGGTCCCCGGGTCAGTGGTTCTTGGGGAGGTTGTAGAGGACCCTCGCTCTGGCCCTCTCCAGCTGCCTGATAGTTCTGCCCAGGTCCATTTCGGTGGGCTCACCTAGCCTGCCCCTGAGGTAGCTCAGCGACACGATCTGCTGGTTGAAGTTTATAGTCATCTCGGGCGACAGGTATGTTATCTCGGCGCTGCCGAAGCTGTCCGGGAACATCTGCCTGTAGTTCTCCTCCCATTTAAGGTGGTCGTCCAGGCTGGTGTGGTTTCCGAAGAGCAGCATGTTGTACTTGCCGTGGATGGTCTGGATTGCTATCGGTATGTTCGGGTCTATGATGAGCTCGTTCACTATGCGCTCGTCCAGCTTCCTGAAGTGAACTAGGCTGTACGTCAGCAGGTAGTTGGGCGGCACGAAAAAGTTGGGGAACCGGCACACGGGCTCGCTTAACAGTCGAGCCGTCAGCAGCACGTCAATCCGCTTCTCGATGGTCTTCCTGTGGAGCCCCGTCCGCTCGCAGAGCAAGGTGTGGTTCGTCTTTATGCCCTTGCCGTTGACGAGGCACCTCATTATGTCCAGGTCCAGCTGGTCCAGCTCGTGTCCGCGGAGCTTGAGTTCGCCGTGCTCCTTGAAGTCCCTCTCGATGAGGTTGATGCCCGTGCTGGGGTTGTACTTAATCATCAGCTGGTTGCTGAAGTAGGCTGTGCTGGTCTGGAAGATGGCCTCCTCCTCGTCCACGCCGTAGTTGATGTGGAGTATGCTGGGTATGCTGGAGATCCAGAGCTGGTAACTCGTGATGTTCTCGTGGTAGGTGAACAGGATGGTGTCGTATTCTCCCTGCCTGCTCCGGAAGGCCGCGAATATCTGCGGGTCCTCTTTGATCCACTGGATTATGTTTTCGGTGCAGTCTTTGCTGTCCGGTATGTCCAGCTTCAAAACTGCCAGAAGGGGGAAGACTCTGTACAGCCCATGGAACGGATAGAACGGGTGGTCCAGGAGGTTGTGCTCGAATATGGCTTCGACCTTGTTCTTGATGGTGTTCCTGTGCTTCCCGAGAATCCTCGACAGTTCGCTGATGTTGACGCTGACGGCGTTGCCAGATACCAACTCCTCCATGAGCTTGAGGTTGTCCACGTCCTCTAGCAGTTCTGACATCTCAGAGATACGGAGACAACTATCATTAATACTTTTTCCTTCTGTAAATACCATGATTTTATGGATCACACGGTGGCAAACACTAACAAATGATACCAGAGACAGACGAAATCTTTCACAGGTAAGTGCAAAAACACTGGCGTTTTTTGACATATTTCATCCTTTTTTTGTAAACCCGTTTTATATCGAACCTGTATATACTATCAGCCGGTGAAAGGAGGAGAAACTTAAATGGGATATAAAGACAGCGAAGAAGTCGTCTTCTTCGGGCCAGGCATGTCCAATCAGGAAATGGACTCCGAGTTCAAAAAGCTCTACGACAGTCTCATCGTATACAAGAGCAACATCTTCCACCTCGTCGACAACATCTGCAAGGACTGCGAGACCGGCGACAGGCTCGCCCTGAACATCGCGGAGAGGGACAGTGCGCTGCTCCAGCGGCTCGTCGCCAAGGAGTGCGAGCACCGCCGCATGGTTAGGAAAGTCGAGAAAGAGTCGGTCCTAGCCCAGCTTCGGGCAGACGACCTGAAAGGCCTCACCGTGGACCAGGTAATGAACGCCAGGACGGCGCACCTGAAGGACATCAACGGGGTCAACAGGAAGTAACTGACTGATGCAGGAGATAACGCTCAGGGATGTCCAGGAGATAATCCTGGAGACGCAGGAGGACAAGAGCCTCCGGGAGATGTTCATACACAAGTCTCCCTGCGCAGCAGACCAGGTCGGGGCCGTGTTCTTCGCCATAGCGGGGACGCCGCCACGCGGTTACGCCATGTTCCTGCCAGACGGCGGCAACGCCGGTGCACTGCACGTGTTCGACAGGCTGGGCCTAAAACGCAAGATAATACACTGCAGGATCAGCGACCTAGAGAGCTACAAGGACAACGACGTCTGGAACCCGTTGGCCGCGAAGCCACTAATAGAGGCTTAGCGACGCCGATGGAATCCGAGGCAATAACCTGGATACACCCGGTGAAGACCTTTGAACACTGAGACGCTCATAGCGGTGAACGTAGGGCTACCTCTAGCCTCTGCGGCCGCCGCTTTTATTTTCAACGACAAGAAGGTCCGGGGCGGCATAGTAGCGGTCACGGCGCTGGCGCTCATAGCTTCCTCGCTTCTGCTCTTCAACGGCGGAGGCGCGGAGCTGAGCCCCGGCCACATATACGAGACCGCGGTAGTGGTCCTAGACTTCGCCTTGCTAGCCTACTTCCTGTACCAGGGCTACCTGTACAGGAGCTGGCAAGTACTAGCCTTATCGGTTGCCCAGCTGGTTCCCGCCGCTTACTTCGAGTTCGTAGTTAAGGGGACCCACGTCGAGAACATAATCGTCGTCGACAACTTATCGATCCTACTCACGCTCATAGTCAACATAGTGGGTTCCGTGGTGATGATCTACGCCACAGGCTACATGGAGGAGCACGAGCACCACCTGCACCTCGACAAGAGCAGGCAGAACAGGTTCTTCTTCTACATGCTACTGCTGCTCGGCGCCATGAACGGCATGGTGTACAGCAACAGCCTCTACTGGCTATACTTCTTCTGGGAGGTTACAACGCTCTGCTGCTACGAACTCATCAGACACGACACAACAGCGGAGGCGCAGAGCAACGCCGAGCTGGCCCTCTGGATGGGGCTCGTCGGCGGAGTCGCCTTCGTCGCCGCCATGTTCGTCGGCTACGACGCGGTGCACAGCATCGCGCTGACAGACCTTATGGCGGCGCCCCTCAGCACCGGGCTGCTGACGGTGTTCGCTCTGGCCGCGCTGGCGGCGTTCACGAAGTCGGCGCAGTTCCCGTTCCACGGCTGGCTGCTGGGCGCCATGGTGGCTCCGACCCCCGTGTCGGCGCTGCTGCACAGCAGCACCATGGTGAACGCAGGCGTCTACATGCTGCTCAGGATGGCTCCCGCCATACAGGGGACAAGACTCACCTACGTCATCGCCTTCATGGGCGCGGTCACCTTCACGGTCACCGCCGTACTGGCGATAAGGCAGAGGGTGAGCAAACGGATACTGGCGTTCTCTACCATAGGCAACCTGGGGCTCATCATCCTCTGCGTGGGGCTGAACACTGGCCTCAGCGTAGGCGCGGCTCTCACGCTTCTCACGTTCCACAGCGTCGCCAAGGGCCTCCTGTTCATGGGGGCCGGCGTCGTCGAGAACAAGTTGGGCAGCAGAGACGTCGATGACTGGGAGGGCCTCCTCGGGAGGATGCCTCTCACGGCGATGGTGATGATCGCAGGCATGGTTAGCATGTTCCTGCCGCCCTTCGGCATGCTGCTGGGGAAGTGGGTGGCGGTGGACGCGGTGGCTTCGACGCCGCTGCTCTACGGGCTGCCCCTCGTCTTCCTAGTGGTGCTGGGGAGCGGCGCGACCACGTTCTACTACGCCAAGTGGCTCGGCTACCTCACGGTGCTACCCAACGGCGCAAAGAGAAGCCAGGAGAAGCTGGAGACACCCTACAAGGTGGCGCTGTACACGCTGCTGGGCGTCAACGTACTAATCAGCTTAGGCGCCGCACTCGTGGTCACACACATAGTCAACCCGATAACGGCCATGTCATACGCGCCCCAGATGTCCACGCCCATGGGTGGGGTGGACCTTGGCTTCACGTCTTTCCCCGTATTGCCCCTCTGGGCGGCGGGGGCGGCTGTGCTGCTGATAGGCTCATGGCTGGCTAGGAGCAAGGGAGGCGTCATCGCGACGCCTTACCTGAGCGGCGAGAACGTCGCAGATAAGGAAGTGACCTTCATGACTACTGCCGACTCTGAGGTCGCGGCCACCGTGTCCGGGGCTTATCTCACGTCGAGCATCGACGAGGCATGGCTGGACAGGCTGGCGGTGTACCTCGGGACGGCGATAATCGTCGTCCTATTCATAGCGGAGGCGATCTAGGTGAACATCACAACAACGATACTTTCGATCATACTAGCGTTAGCGACGCCCCTCATAGGCGGCTTGCTGATGGGCGTGGACAGGAAGCTCACAGCCCGTATGCAGGAACGCGTCGGGCCACCGCTCGTTCAGCCGTTCTACGACGTACTAAAACTCTGGGGGAAGAGCCCCATGATATCCAGCGGGCTCCAGCCTGTGCTGGCGTTCGGCTACCTAGGCTTCGCCCTATTGGCGGCCGGGCTGGTCACCTTCAGACAGGACCTGCTTCTGGTGCTCTTCGTCACGGGCATCGCGGACGTCTGCCTCACCGTGGCGGCGTTCAGCGCCAAGAGCCCGTACAGCTACCTGGGAGGCAGGAGAGAGTTCCTAGCCATGCTCAGCTACGAGCCCGTGATGCTGCTCGCAGACATAGCCATATTCCTGGTGACGGGGAGCTTCACCATCAAGGGCATATACGCCTACGGCGCGCCTCTGCTGCTGGTGCTGCCCGCCGCCCTCGTGGCGCTGGAGATAGTGCTGGTCATAGAGATGAAGAAGAGCCCCTTCGACGTCTCTGGGAGCGGACACGCCCACCAGGAGCTGGTGAGAGGCGTCTTCACGGAGTTCAGCGGCTACACGATGGCGCTGGTCGAGATTGGCCACTGGGCCAAGCTGGCTACAATGATGATGGTTCTCAGTCTGTTCTGGGCGCCCAGCCCACTAGTCGGGGCGGCTATCAGCCTCGCCATGTTCTTCGTGGCGCTACTGGTGGACAACCTGTACCCCCGGCTGACGTGGCAACGGATGCTCAAGACCACTTGGACGGCGGGCTTCGCCCTGATACTGTTAAACGTGGCCGCACTGGCCATAGGAGGCGTCATCTGATGACGCTGATTCAGAAGGCGAGGCTCAAGAGCCCATGGGTGCTGCACTACGACTGCGGCGGCTGCAACGGCTGCGACATCGAGGTACTCGCCGCGTTGACCCCCAAGTTCGACGTGGAGCGGTTTGGCATAGTCAACATAGGCGACCCCAAGCAAGCGGACGTCATGGTGGTGACTGGACCCGTGAACCACAGAAACAAGCGGGTGCTCAAGAACCTGTACGACCAGATGCCTGAGCCGAAGCTGGTGATAGCCGTGGGCACATGCGCGTGCACTGGAGGCATCTTCCACAACTGCCCCAACATACTGGGCGGCATCGACAAGGTGATCCCAGTGGACGTCTACGTCCCCGGCTGCGCAGCCCGCCCCGAGCAGATAATCGACGGCGTCGTGCTGGCGCTGAACAAGCTAGCCGGCGCAGCGGAGGAGGAAGAGTAATGGTGCTACTAGAGCCGTCCGAGACGGGGACTGTAAACGAGCAACGGGTGACGGACGAGTCGCTGATGCCTAAGGTACGTGAGATGAAGGACCGGGGAGCCCGGTTCATCACCATCACGACCCGTGACATGGGTGACACGCTTGAGGTCATCTACCACTTCGAGGTGGGCGACCACGTCGAGAACATCTACCTAGAGACGGGCAAGGACAAGCCCGTGCAGAGCATAACCGGCGAGTACCTGGTCGCCTTCATAGCGGAGAACGAGTGTAGAGACCTCTTCGGAGTCGAGTTCGAGAAGCTCGCAGTCGACCTAGGCGGAAAGATGCTCAAGGTCGAGTCCTCGCCGTCGACGCTGCTGAAGCCCGCGGTGGGCCCCCAGCCCCCGATAATGCGGAAGCTGGGTAGGTGCCGCGAGGAGTGCCCCGCCATGGTGAACATACCAAGGTACATCAGGCAGGTTGAGCAGGGCGACGTCGAGGGAGCATACAACACGATCATAGACCGGGCGCCCCTGCCCGCGATACTGGGCAGGGTGTGCTTCGCGCCGTGCCAGGAAGGCTGCAGGCAGGAGCACGAGACCAAGCCAATACAGATACGGCTGCTGAAACGCTACGCGGCAGACGGCTTCAGGGAGCAGAACGGAAGCCTCCTGAGGACCGTTGAACGCAGCCCCTCCACGGGTAAACGCGTGGCGGTGATCGGCGGCGGACCTGCAGGTGTGTCCGCAGCCTACTACTTGGGGATGCTGGGACACATAGTCACCCTCCTGGAGAAGGGGAAGACTCTGGGGGGAGCGATGCTGTGGGGTATCCCCAAGTACAGGCTGCCCAAGGACATACTGAAGGAGGAGCTCTACGCGAGGCTCGCGGAGGCTGATGTCGACGTCCGCACGGGCGTCGAGGTCACAAGCCTCGAAGACCTCATGGCGGAGGGCTACGACGCCTGCTTCATAGGCATCGGCGCCGAGAAGTGCAACAGCCTACGGTGCGAGGGCGAGACCAGCGAGGGAGTTATCAGCTTCATCGACCTGCTGACGGCGGTGAACGTACGGGACGAGACCCCCGACCTGGGCCGAAGAGTCGTCGTCATCGGAGGCGGAAACAGCGCCATGGACTCGGCGAGGACAGCCCGGCGCCTAGGCGCCGAGGAGGTAACCGTCTTCTACAGGCGAACCGAGGACGAGATGCCAGCGAGCCTACACGAGATACACGGGGCAGTCGAGGAGGGAATCGACTTCGACTTCCTCAGCACCCAGCTGACGATCCACCCGGGGAAGCCTCTGCGTATCGATTACCAGTACATGGAGCCGGGCGAGCCCGATGAGTCGGGCAGGAGGCGCCCGGTACCCATGGAGGGCAAGTCGGGGTCCTTGGAGGCGGACACCGTCGTCTCGGCCATCGGGTACAACGTGGTTGTGCCCCCCGGCTTCGACGTGGAGGTCAACCGCCGCGGAGTAATCGTCATAGACGAGGACTACAGGACCAGCCGTGACGGCGTCTACGCCGGCGGCGACGCCGCGTTCGGCACGTCAAGCGTCATCGCAGCTATAAGAGACGCCCGGAAGGCGGCTTCATCCATCGACATGTACCTCGGCGGCGAGGGGCTGAGCGAGCCCGAGCCCGACATGAGCGAGTACGTTCAGAGGCAGGTTGACCTCGACGAGATAAGGGCGAGGCACCAGGCCGAGATACCGGAGATGGAGGCCGGCGAGCGGGTCCAGAGCTTCGCGGAGTTTGAGATGAGGCTGGAGAAGTGCTCGGCGACTTGCGAGGCCGGGCGATGCTGGAGATGTGACTGGAATGAGTAAGAAACAGAAGCTGACCGTGATACCCTTCGGGCCGCAGCACCCCGTGCTACCTGAGCCCATACAGCTACAGTTCTACGTGGACGAGGAGAAGATAGTGGACGTGCTCCCCAACATAGGGTACATCCACCGCGGAATAGAGCGCGCCGCCGAACTCAACGACTACAGGCGAAACATCTACCTCTGCGAGCGCATCTGCGGCATCTGCAACGTCATCCACGGACAGACCTACGCGGGCATCATAGAGAAGCTGACGGACACCGAGGTGCCGACGAGGGCCAAGTACCTGCGGACCATCTGGGCAGAGGTGGCGAGGCTTCAGAGCCACCTGCTCTGGCTGGGGCTGTTCTCGGAGAGCATAGGCTTCGAGAGCATGTTCATGAAGATATGGAGGGATAGGGAGCTGGTGCTGGAGCTCACGGAGGCGACCAACGGTCACAGGATACACATGGGCACCACCGTCATAGGCGGCGTAAGCAAGGACATGGACGAGGGGCTCCAAGGCAGGTACCTCAAGGACATGGACCGCCTCAAGAAGGAGGTCGACGACTGGAGCCACGTCTTCTACAAGGACGCGGCTGTCAGGGAGAAGACCATGGGCAAAGGCATATTGCCCAAGGCGGACGCCGTCCACCTAGCTGCTGTCGGCCCCACCATCAGGGGCAGTGGAGTACCCCAGGACATGAGATGCAACGGCTATGAGGCTTACGGCGAGCTCGACTTCAAACCCGTCACGCACGACGGCTGCGACAGCTACTCCCGGGCCCTCGTCAGGCTGGACGAGGTCTACCAGAGCATCGACCTCATCAAGAGAGCCGTGAACCAGCTGCCCGAGGGGCCGCTGGCGAACAAGAACGACAGGTTCCCGGACGGCGTCGCCATCTACCGCACAGAGCAGCCCCGAGGCGAGGTGTTCTACTACGCGGTGGGCAACGGCACCATCCACCTTGAGAGGCTCAGGATACGGACGCCTACGCTGCCCAACATCCCGCCGCTGCTACAGATGCTCATCGGTCACGAGGTCGCGGACATACCGACCATAGTCCACAGCATCGACCCGTGCATGAGCTGCACCGAGCGCATCACCCAGGTGAAGGAGGCGGCCTAGATGCCAAGGTTCCTAGGCAACATTCTTGAGAACCTGTTCGGGAAGCCGGCGACGGTCAGGTACCCCTTCGAGAAGCCAGAGCACGTCCCCGGGACGAGGGGTGAACTGAGCTTCGACATGGCTAAGTGCGACCAGTGTCAGGACTGTGAGCGGCTCTGCCCCTCGGGAGCCATCGAGGTGGACGTCGAGGCTAAGAAGGTAACGTGGGACCCATACCGGTGCATCTACTGCCACCTCTGCGTAAGAAGCTGCATGCACGAGGCGATAACGCCGCTGGACCACGTCCAGGCTCCGGTCTACAAGCTTGAGAAGAAGGTCTTCGAGACCTAACCCCTTTTTTTACTCGTAGAACCTTTTCAGAACTCTGCAGATTTCGAGGGCTAGCCACAGCTCCCTCTCGCGTGTGAGCGGCGTGTCCTTCGGCTTCTTCCCTTTCATGTAGCTGGTGTCCCAGAGCCCGTCCGACCGCTGATGTTCTAATAGCCAGTCCAAGGCTGCCCTGATGTCCGGGTCATCTCGGCTGAAATCCATCCGTGAGAGGCTGTCGAGGCTCGTCACGATGTTGGGCCACCAGAACTGGAACCTGACCCAGTAGCCCGGGTCCCTGTAAGAGGTGTACGCGTCGGCGTGGAAGAACCGGGTCTTCAGGAGCCTCGCGGCGTGAAGAGCCTCCTCCCTGCGTCGGTACACGGGGTGGACGGCGAAGGCGCGCAGCGCCATGTCTGTCCAGTTATGCGAGAAAGGTTTCGCCCTGTCGGGCTCGACGGGTGTGCAAGGCTCGGTCACGATTCGGTAGCCGGTCTTCCTGTCGTACTCATAGGTGAGGATGGGAATCGTCCAGCCGCCGTCGCTCTGCCTCATGGAGAGCATCCAGTCGAGGCCTCTGTGGATGCGTGGGTCGTCGCCGTAGCCGCAGAGTATGAGGATCGCCATGACCTCGCCTGTGTAGTAGGTGGCGTATTGGTCGCCGATGAATCCACGGAAGTCGCCTTCCTCTGTCTGCCAGCCGAACA
Organism: Candidatus Bathyarchaeota archaeon; assembly: GCA_016934355.1. The sequence continues at coordinate 22,423 of JAFGTA010000001.1, forward strand.
GGTACTCCGCAACCTTCGAAGCGGCGCCGTGGTCCCTTGTGAACCTGTACCGCCTCACGAGGGTCCTTAGCGCCTTATACGTCTCTATCAGCCTCTTGTGGCCGGGAGGGTAGGCGCCTGTCTCCCTCGACGGACCCCACGAGCCGTCGTCCCTCTGCTTTCTCAGAATCTTCCTGACCTCTGGAAGGTCCCAAACCGCCTCCACTGGGCCGGGGTCCTCTCCGAGGATGTCGCGCCTCGTGAAGTATGTCACGGCGTCGTTCCCCGACGAGGTTAACGCATCTACAGGGGTGTGCCTAAGCTCGTCTGTCCATTCATCCATGTCTAACGCTCTCCTCGATCTTTTCGCAGAACTCCATGAGCTTGCCCCTGTGGGCGCCGACCAGTGTCTCCATCCGCCTCACGGCGAGGCACGCCACAGGCTTTCTAGTCATCTCCTCAAGGTCTCTTAGAGTGGACTTGTCACCGACCCCTCCGAGGGCCACGATGAACGCGGCCTCCCTGAGCTCGCCTCCGTACCGTTCAAGGTAGGTCCTGACGGGGCTCGCCATCGTGTAGTACCAAACCGGCGTGCCGATGACCACGACGTCATACCTCCTCGGGTCGTGGACCGGCTCCAATATCTCGGGCAGATCCCTGTTCTTCGCCTCGTAGCCGGACCTGATAAAGCCCTTGGTGCCGCTCCGGCTCTTGATGTCCCTTATGGGCTCGGTGTCGCAGCCGAGAATAGATGCGACGTCTTTCGCGATGCCTTCGGTTACACCCGTGAGGCTGTAGTAGACTACGAGGGCGTTCAACTCTGCCTCAGAATAGGTTTATGACGATATGAAACCGGCGCCTGGCTACCTGAACTGCTCCTTCAGATCGCTGTCCTCGAGCATGTCGAGCCGAGCCTCGAGTCGCGCCATGGTCCTCTCCACCTGAACAAGCCCGTCCTTTAGCCCGTCCGCTATCTCCATGAGGGCGACGCTCATCTCCAGCGGCAGGTCCTCGGACGCCTTGTAGACCTCGTTCTCGCTCTTCTTGATGAGTATGACGTTGCTTATCCGCTGGATGCCCTCGATCTGGGCGTTGAAGCCCCTGAGCTGCTTCTTAGCCTCATTCAGCAGTGCCCTGTAGTCGCTCTGCTTCAGGTCGTCCCAGGGATGGTCCTTTGACAACTTAACCCACCGGAGATATTGCTGAGAAACGGCTATTTAGGGGCTTCTAGACCGGATAACCCCGTTTTAGCGGTTTCTCACACGGCGCCCCCGTTTCGTGCCAACGTTGTTGATTGACAGCCTATGGGCGTGGAGCTCCGTTTTCGCTGTCGGGTTTCATATAAATGAAAAGTGCCCGTAAGGCCTTGCTTCGAGACGTAGTTTTTCTCTGAGCCTAAGCCTAGAGATTACTTTGAAGCCCGTCTCATGTGCTCGGCGGTTCATCGGTCTTTCGCTTCTTTGGCCGTTGTCCGTTCCTTTTCGGGCATTATAACCTTCATCCATACCATGGATAAGAGCGTTTGTCTGTAGAGCGAGCCCACACACGCCGTAATACCCGGCTAATTCTTTTCTACTACGAGCCGGATGGAGTCACTGATGGAGCACCTCACCCGGGCACGGTTCAGCAACCTTGAGAAGCCCATGTACCCGGAGCTGGGCTTGACTAAGAAGGATATTATAGAGTATTACATCAAGGCGGCGCCGAGGATGCTGCCATTCCTCAGGGACAGAGCGCTCGTCAGGACAAGGTACCCAGACGGCGTCAACGGCGAAGGCTTCTACGAGAAGGACGCGCCGCAGGGCACCCCCAAATGGGTCCAGACCTTCACCAAGTACAGTAGAACCGCGGGCAGGGACACTTCATACGTGGTCTGCAACGACCTCGACACGCTGCTGTGGCTCGCCAACCTCGCGGCGATTGAGCTTCACGTCCCCCTCTCGCGGACCCCGGACACAGATGTGCCGGACCTAGTCCTATTCGACCTGGACCCGGAGCCCCCCGCCGGGCTGAGCGAGGCCGTTCAAGCCGCCTACATCCTCAGGGAGACGCTGGAGGACCTTGGGTTGAAGCCCTACGTCAAGTCCAGCGGCAAGAAGGGGGTGCACGTCGTCATACCCGTCGAGCCCGTCTACAGCTTCGACCAGACCAAGGAGTTCGCCCACATGGTGGGCGCAAAGCTCGCCGGCGACCACGACTTCATCGTCTCGGAGCGCAGCCAGACCAGCGACCCCGGAACCGTGCTCATCGACTACCCACAGAACAGTGAACGGTCCACCATGGTCGCCCCCTACAGCCTGCGCCCCGTCAGGGAGGCGACAGTGAGCACACCACTGGAGTGGGGCGAGCTCGCGTCGCTCCGACCCTACGACTGGAACATCTACAACGTCGATGAGAGGCAGAGGCAGCCGTGGAAGGGGATGCTGGACGAGCCTCAGCGGCTGGTCCGGGTATAGACAACCATAATTGCTCTTACGCTGTTTCATCTGTATGAGGCTCCGGTTCCCGCCGTGGCTCATGCTCCTACTGCTCGCGCCAGCCATGGGTGAGCTCCTCTCGGGGTCCTCGCCTCCAGTCGAGTACTTCCAGCCCTTCGGGTTCACAGTGATGACGGTGCTGTACGGCTGCGGAGCGCTGCTGTGCCGGGAGCTGAAGGTACGGTGGCGGAAGGGGGTGGGCAGCCTCGTGCTTCTGGGCTGCGCCTACGGGGTGATCGAGGAGGGGCTCATGGTGGCCAGCTTCTTCAACCCAGGCTGGATGGACCTCGGCGCATTGGAGGGGTTCGGCAGGTGGCTCGGCGTCAACTGGGTGTGGGCCGTCGAGCTCACCATGTACCACGCCTTCTTCAGCGTCACGGTCCCAGTGCTCCTCGTCGAGCTCGCCTACCAGAAAAAAAAGCCGAAGTTATGGCTCACTGATACCCAGCTTAAAATAGCCGCAGCCGCACTGACGCTGGACGTTGTCGGCGGCTTCTTCCTTTTCGGAAACCTGCTCAACTACTTCCCCACCGCACCCCAGTACGTGCTCATGGTCGCCGTCGCCGTATTGTTCATCTACGCCGCGAAGAGGCTACCTTCAGACTGGCTGAGGCGAGGCGTCAAGCCGATGAGGCGCCCCTACTTCTACACGGCCCTCAGCTTCGTGACTGCGGTGCTCAGCGCCGTGGTCTTCGGCGTCCTCCCCTCGATCACAGACGCCGCCTTGTGGCCTCTCGCCGTCTCGATGATAGGCGTCGCGCTCGTCTGGACCGTAGTAAGGCTTCTACGCGGATACGATTGGAGGGAGGCGATGCGCACACATGTCATGGGGCTGGCGTCGGGGCCTGTCATACTGTTCATACTAACCACGCCGATCCAGGAGCTGGACGTATCGAGGACCGACGATACCACAGGTATGATGATCGTTGGAGCGGCGTTTCTGCTGGGATTAACGCTGCTCGCTCGAAGGGTGAGTCGAAACAACACCCGCATCGCGGGGCTTCCTTCAGACGGCGACTCTATAGAGGTTTGACCTGCCCTTCTTTCCGTTAACCTCTAGGGCACCCATCTTGCGCAGAGCGTAGACCATCTTCTGGGCCAGCCTGATCCGAAGCCCGGAGGCTTTCGCGAGCTGTCGCGCCGTGAACTCAGGGGGCAGCGACTCTGGAAGCAGCGATAAAAAGTCCCGAGATTCCCGGAAGACTCGGCGCTCGTGGACGTTGATGAGCTTCCTATCGTGGATGCTCCACCTTCGACGCCTCCAGCTACCTTTACCGTCGTCGATGAGATACTCCTCGGCGTTCACCAGCGCCACCTCCAGTTCGAAACCGGGTTCCAGGCAGAGCTCTGGAATGTAAACGAGCTCGGAGAACACCTCCTCGACGCGGCCCCGCTTCGGCGACCTGCGCTTTGAGACCTGTGCGCCACTTCCGTCAAGCCGCGTCACCCACTTCAGGTAGGGGACGGGGTGAACAAGCCTCACCCTGTGGGAGCCTAGCAGGTCTACAAGCTTCTGCTTAAGCGCCGAGAAGTTGCCTGTCTGTATCTCTATGAGCAGCCCGTCCCTGACGACGTCCACGATGTAGCCGTCCACCGTCTCCTCCACCCTGTCACCCTCCTCGGCGTACAGCTCCTTTAGCTGGTTGTGGAGGCTCTGCTCGGTCACACCTCTGAGTACCCCCATACATCTATAAATGCTGAGCCGGAGCCGAATACATGGCAGCGAACCCCGTGGTGGCCTTGGGGATCGTTTGCGGGCTCGCCGCCGGTGCGTTCATCTACTTCAGGGAGAGAAACACGAAGAAGGCGGCGTTGTGGGCCGTAACAGCTTTCTTAGCACTGGGCACCCCTCTCCACTTCATCATCGTGCCCATTCTCGCAGGCTACCGCGTCAACGCCCTGATTCACAGGTACTTGCAGCGGAACTGGACGGCGTTCCTCGTGTCCCTCCTCGGCGCCCCGGTGCTCCTCGGCGTCCTACAGGTGACGGGGAGGCTCTACGTGGTGCTCTCGGTGCCCGCCCCCATCGACCTCGGGAAAGCCCTCGCCGTGGGTATCACCATGGGCATCTTCTACGCGGCGCTCATCGTGATCGGCGTCGCCAGCTACGCCATTTCGAGTCTCGTAGCCTCGTTCAGACGGCGCAACCAAACGATTAAGACGAGCGACGCCGCCTGAAGAACCAGAAGGACACCGAGATGAGTTACCTAAAAGCCAAGCCGTCTACCCGCAGCATCTGGAGCGGGAGGATAAGCATCGGGCTCGTCAACGTCCCAGTGAAGCTCTACACAATGGTCAAGGACGAGAGCTTCAGCTTCAAGTTCGTCCGCAGGGACGACGCCTGCCCCCTCAAGTACGAGAGGGTCTGCACACTCGACAAGGAGGTGGTGCCTTGGGCGGACGTGGGCCGAGCCGTCGAGGTGCGCAAAGGCGAGTACGTGGTGTTCACCAAGGAGGAACTGGACGCACTGCGCCCGGAGTCCAACAAGAAGATCAGCATCGACCGCTTCGTACCCCACGCACAGGTTGACCAGATGCTCTACGACAAGAGCTACATCTTGGCGCCCGACAAGAGCGAGGACAGCTACGGCCTCCTCCTCAAGGCGTTCAAGGAGAAGGGCACCGCAGGCGTCGGTAAGTTCACACTCCGCACCAAGGAGTACCCAGTCATCGTCTACCCCTACAGGGACGCCCTCATTCTCACCACCCTCAGGTACAGCGACGAGGTGGTGGACCCTCAGGCCATGGACGCCGTGAAGAAGGCGGCTGAGCCCAGCCGAGAGGAGCTTGAGCTCGCCTTAAGGATCATGGACAACCTCAGCGGCGACTTCGACATCACAGAGTACAGGGACACATTCAGGGAGCACGTTGAGCGGCTCATCGAGCAGAAGATGAAAGGCGAGTCCATAACCGTGGAAGAGCCCAAGACCGAGGAGGTCAGGGACCTCATGGCAGCCCTCCAGGAGACCCTAGCCCAGCTGCAGCGATGAACGCCTACAAGCCCATGCTCGCCAGACCTATCGACAAGCCTTTCGACGACCCCGACTGGCTCTTCGAGGTCAAGTGGGACGGCATCCGCGCCATAGCATACGTCGGAGACTCCCTCCGCATCAGGAGCCGAAACGACAACGAGGTCAGTCACAAATTCCCCGAGCTAGCCGAGCTCACCGAGCTGATCAGCGACGCCGTCCTCGACGGCGAGATCATAGTGATGAAGGACGGCGAGGTCGACTTCCAGGCCGTCGCCCAGCGGAACCAGGTCACCAACCCCCGGGACATCGAGTACCTGTCAGCGAAGCACCCAGCCACCTATGTCGTCTTCGACATTCTGGAGAAGGGCGGCGCCAGCCTCATCGACCGGCCACTCGATGAGAGGCTGAGCATCCTTAAATCGTCGCTCCGGCAGGGCAGGCACATCGTCCAGAGCATGACCGTCGAGATGAACGGCGTCGACTACTACGAGGCAGCCGCCAAGAAGAGGCTGGAAGGCGTCATGGCGAAGCGCAGGGACAGCCTATACCAGCCAGGCGCCCGCAGCAGCGACTGGCTCAAGATCAAACGCATCAAGACCTGCGACTGCGTCGTATTCGGGTACACCCCCGGCGAGGGTGCGCGCGAGCCGAGCTTCGGCGCCCTCCTCCTCGGACTCTACGACGAGGGGAAGCCTGTCTACGTCGGCAGGGTCGGCACAGGCTTCACGGACAGCGACCTAGTCGGCGTCAGGAACACTCTGAACTCCATACGTGTCGAGGAGCCCTTGTTCACCGATCCGGACATCCCTGAAGGGTCAGCCTGGGTTAAGCCTAGGCTGGTGGCCCAGGTAGGCTACCACGAGGTGACAAACGACAACCGACTCAGGGCGCCCCGGTTCCAGGGATTCAGAGACGACAAGCCCCCCGAGCTCTGCAGCCTCATCCAGATAAAGCCGCAGAGGCTCGACGAGTACTATGCCAAGCGGGACTTCAGCCGGACCCCAGAGCCTGCGGGCGGCTACTCGCCAGGCACGGGCAACGGCTTCGTGGTTCAACGGCATCAGGCGAGGCGGCTCCACTTCGACCTAAGGCTGGAGCGCGACGGCGTGCTTGTGAGCTGGGCGGTGCCCAAGGGCGTGCCGCCTGAGCCGGGGGAGAGGAGACTCGCTGTGATGACGGAGGACCACCCGCTGGAGTACGGCGGCTTCGAGGGCACCATACCGGAGGGCCAGTACGGCGCAGGCTCCGTCGAGATATGGGACCACGGCTTCTACGTGCCTGTGAAGTGGATGAAGGACAAGATCGAGGTGGTGCTCGCCGGGAACCGCCTCAAGGGAAGGTACGAGCTCGTCAGGTTCGAGAAGGCAGGAGAGAAGGAGTGGCTCCTCTTCAAGAAGCCGCCGCGTTGACCGACACCCATTAAACCAGCGGCGCCCCACAGCAACACATATGGAAGGCCTGTACCTGGGCTTCATGGGGTGGAGCTACGGCTTCTGGGGCATATACCCGGAGAAGATGAAGTCAACCGAGTACTTGGTCGAGTACGCCACACGGTTTAGCAGCGTCGAGATCAACAACAGCTTCTACAGGATACCCCGGGCTTCCGCCGTCGATAATTGGGCGAGGCAGGTGCCGGACGGCTTCAGGTTCGCCGCAAAGTTCCCGGGCAGCGTCACCCACTCTAAGGGGCTCGACTACGAACCCGGGAAACTGGAGGCGTTCCTCACGAACATCTCCCGCCTAGGCGAAAAGATGGGGCCTCTCCTGCTCCAGTTTCCGCCCACTCTCAAACCAGACCAGGTAGGCGGCCTCAAAGACCTGCTGGACAGCCTGCCCCCCGGGAAAAAATACGCCGCCGAGTTCAGGCACAGGGACTGGTTCACCGAGGCGACCTACAGCCTGCTAAGGGACAGCGGCGTAGCGCTCGCCTATGTGGATCACCCGTGGCTCCCCACCGTCGATGAACAGACCTCCAACTTCGCGTACCGGAAGAAGGTGGACGGCGAGAAAGGCGCGGTGCAACTGGACAGGGAAGCCGACCTCAACGCTTGGGCGACCCGGATCGCGGGACTCCTAGAAGCAGGCATCGCCGTCTACGGGTACTTCAGCAAGTTCTTCTCAGGCTACCCGCTGAGCGACATCCAGACACTCACAGAGGCCGTGAAATCTGCCCGAGGAAGCTGAGTACCTCCTCAGGCTCGAACAAACCATAGTGTGCATGAGTGATCACCCCCTCGCCGTTCACTATGAAGTCTGCGGGGGACTGTGTCTCTACCCCCTCGTACGGGCCGTGTGCCTTCCCTGCCTTCTTGGCGTCGCGTGACCTCTTGAGTACGGTGGCGAGGGTCCCTATGCTCATCCTCCCGATGCCGTAGTCGTCGTAGACCCTGTACCTCCCGCCCTCCTTGGGGACCGGCACCACCGGGAACTCTACCTTCCTATCCTCGATGAACGCCGCCGCCGACTCGGGAGAAGACTGAACAAGATAAACTAGTTCGGCGTTCTCTATCACCCTGCCCTGGACGGATAGGAGCCTGTCGAAGTCAAGCTGGCAAACCGGGCACCCGAAGTACCTTCCAAAGACCAGAAGAACCACGCCGCCCCTGTAACTCTCAAGGGACACTGAGCCCATGTTCACCGACTCCAAGGTGAAGCCGGGAGCCGCGTCCCCTTCCTTAAGCCTCATGGGATACGCCTAACCCCACGAGACTTAAATCTTAAATACGGTTTAAGCTGAAAGTTGCCGGGGGAGCCGGGCGAAGCCCGGCTGAGAGGACCACGGGTCGACCCAATGAACCTGAATCAGGTAATGCTGGCGGAGGGAAAAGGTTGAAGCGTTCTCCGGCTAGAAACAGCAGCTGACTCCAAGGAACACGGTGCACCAAGATGGAAGTCTCCTACACGGACCTGCAGGGCAAGAAGACCCTGATCATGGGCGACCTGGGCTCTGGCAAGACCGAGTACGCCAAGAGGCTCCTAGATGAGGCCATCGAGGAGGCGGAGGAGTTGATCACAGTTATCGACTTCGCCCCCGCCCTGAGGACCAAAGACGGCGCCGAGGTGGGTGGACGCCTCTACGACGGTGGCTCCCACATGGTAAAGGTGCTGAGCTCCAAGCTCATGAAGACCCCCCGCATCACCGCTAAGACGCCTGAGGAACTCATCAAGCTCGCAGACTACAACAGGAACATCACCGAAGCCCTGCTAGACCAGTTCAACGGCTCGGCGTCCAGCATCGTATTCGTCAACGACGTGCACCTACACCTTCACAGGGGCACTCTCCAGACCCTCTGGGACGCGGTCAGGGAGGTGGACACCGTCGTCCTCACCGGCTACATGGGTTCTAAGCTGAACAGCGACCTCGACACAGGTGTCTCGAGGAGGGAGAGGCTCCTCATGGTACGCCTCGGCTCAAAGGTGGACCGCGTCATCCAGCTATGACGCCTCGAAAAACCATATCACCCCATGCACCAAGTCTAGTACGTGATGCGTCTTGGATAGACTTGGAGTAGGATTCATAGGGGCGGGGTTCATCGCGCGGTTCATGGCAGCCTCGTGGACAGGGATAAGAGGCGCGGACATAGCCGCCGTCTACAACCACAGGGAGCCGTCGGCGAAGAGCTTGGCCGCATACACTGAGAGCCTCGGCATGAAGAAGCCGAAGGCGTACACGGACATTCACGAGATGCTAGGCGACCCTGAGGTGGACGCAGTCTGGGTCATGACCCCAAACTTCGCACGCGTCGAAACCATCAAGGCCGTAGCTGAGGAAGCCAAGCAAGGGCGCAACGACCTCGTGGGCGTCGCCTGCGAGAAGCCCCTCGGCAGGACCGTCGACGAGGCCCGGGAGATGATACGCCTCATCGACGGCACTGGGCTGCTCCACGGCTACCTGGAGAACCAAGTATTCTCCCCGTCCGTGGTCAAGGGAAAGGAGGCTGTGTGGAGGCACGGCGCCGCCAACACGGGCAGACCCTACCTGGCCAGGGCAGCGGAGGAGCACGGCGGCCCCCATAACGGATGGTTCTGGGACCCACGGAAGAGCGGCGGAGGCGTCCTACTCGACATGAGTTGTCACAGCCTTGAGGTCGACAGGCACCTCCTCACAGACCCCGGCAAGCCCAAGTCCAGCCTCAAGCCAGTCAAGGTTCAGGGTCACATCGCCTCCCTCAAGTGGACCCGCGAACCCTACCTCACAGAGCTCAAGGAGACCTACGGCGTCGACTACAGCGTCGCCCCGGCGGAGGACTACGCCTCCGTCAACGTCGTCTACGAGGACGACGAGGGGCAGGTCGTCCTCTCTGAGGCAAAGACCAGCTGGAACTATGTTGGGCCCGGGCTGCGGCTGAGCCTAGAGGCGCTGGGCCCAGAGTACAGCCTGGCCGTCAACAGCCTGAACCAGGAACTTAACGTCTTCTTCAGCCGCAACGTGAAGATACCGGCCTCCGAGGAGTTCCTGGAGAAGCAGGCAGCCGAGCAGGGGCTCATACCCATCATCCCAGACGAGGCGGTAACCTATGGCTACCAGCACGAGAACAGGCACATGGTCAAGAGCTTCAAGGAAGGCACCATGCCTGAGGAGAACTGGGGCGACGGTCTCCTCATAACACAGCTCATGATGACCGCGTACAAGTCGGCGGAGGAAGAGAAGACGCTGCGGTTTAGCCCCGGTGGGCTCCAAGGCTACAAGCCCCAGGTGATGAGAGGCGTCTGGAAGCCCTAGTCGTGATGTGCTCTGCTGAACTGTGGTGCCCGCTCCGCGGCGCTGGGCTCCTTGATCAGCAGCATTATCATCGTTGTGGTGAGGATGCCCAGCACCGAGTTGATGATGAAGGGGATGCCGTACCCGGGCACCGCTAATCCCAAGACGTTGAACGTCGTGAACCTGTACGTGTCGTATATCCACGTGCCCAGTATGGGGCCTATCACGCTGCCTGCGGTGAACGCCGTGCCGAATAACCCGAACATCCTGCCCCTAACCTCTGGGGGGACCAGGTCCGCCCGCAGAGCCCTGAACGCGGGCATGCTCACGTTGAATCCGAGGCTCCTCACACTGACCACTATACCCGCCTCCGTGATGCTGCGGGTGAACGGCAGCAACAGGCCGGCGAGCCGAGAAACGTAGTTCCCGAACCCTATGAGGGGCTTCCTGCCCACCTTGTCAGAGAATTTGCCTGCGACGTAGCTGGCGAGGAGCCCGATGAACCCTGTGACGCTGATGATGG
>JAFGTA010000088.1 GCA_016934355.1 Candidatus Bathyarchaeota archaeon
ATCCCGTGGGACGAGGTGGGTGGCCTCGAAGAGGTGAAGCAGAACCTCAAGGAGGCTGTAGAGTGGCCGCTGAAGAACCCGGAGAGGTTCATGCGCCTCGGCATCAACCCTCCCAAGGGGATACTGCTCCACGGGCCCCCAGGCTGCGGCAAGACGCTGCTCGCCAGGGCCGTCGCCACAGAGAGCGAGGCGAACTTCATCAGCGTCCGAGGCCCCGAGATATTCAGCAAGTGGGTGGGAGAATCAGAGAAGGCCATCAGGGAGATATTCAGGAAAGCCAGGATGGCGGCGCCAAGCATCATCTTCTTCGACGAGTTCGACGCACTGGTCCCCGCCAGGGGCAGCGCGGCAGACAGCAGGGTCACAGAGCGGGTGATAAGCCAGCTCCTAACAGAGATCGACGGCCTCATCAGCCTCCAGAACGTCGTAGTGCTGGCGGCCACCAACAGACCCGACATCATAGACCCCGCCGTGCTCCGGCCCGGCAGGTTCGACAGACGCGTCTACGTTCCTCCGCCCGACTACGAGGCGCGGCTGAGGATCGTAGAGATCAAGACCAAGGACATGCCCATGAACGGCGACGTAAACCTCGAGGCCCTCGCCAAGAGGATGGACGGCTACTCGGGCGCCGACATAGACTCGGTGGTCCGCGAGGCCGGGCTCTACGCCCTGAGACGCGACACGGAGACCGCGACGGTGAGCTCGGTCGACTTTGACACCGCCATGAAGGACATCGGCCCCAGCATAACGCCCGAGATGGTGAAGTGGTACAAGGACACCAACCAGCGGTTCAAGGACACGGGCAAGCCGCCCATAGACATAGCGTAGGTGAAGAAATGGATCTGAAACTACTACCCTCGACGGTGATCGACCTCCTCGAACGCAACGGGGCCCTCAAGTTCGAGGACCTCTACAAGCGAACCAAGAAGCGGCACGACGGGCTGAGTCAGAGCGAGCTAGAGCAGGCACTCATGAAGCTGGAGATACAGGGGCTCGTGAGGGTCTACCGTCTGCCCCGAGGCAAGAAACGCATCGAACTAGCTTAGGAGGCGGCACAGTGGGGGTTCAGCTAGGAGGCATAGTTGAGCCTAGGAAGCTGGACATCGAGGAGCTGTCAGGGCGGGCCGTCGCGTTCGACGGCAACAACATCCTCTACCAGTTCCTGTCGATCATCAGGGGGCAGAGCGGTGAGCCGCTGAGAGACCACCAGGGGAGGGTCACCAGCCACCTAAGTGGCCTCATCTACAGGAACAGCAACCTCATGGAGTCCGGCGTCAAGGTTGTCTATGTTTTCGACGGCCAGCCTCACACCTTCAAGAGGAAGGTTCTCAGGCAGCGGCAGGAGACCCGGCGCAAGGCCAGGGTGCAGTACGATAAGGCCGTTGAGGAGGGGGACGCCGTCAAGGCTAGGCAGTACGGCCAGCAGGCTGTCCTCGCCACCACAGACATCGTCGAGGACTCGAAGACCCTTCTCACGCACATGGGGATACCGTGGGTGCAGGCCCCAGGAGAGGGGGAAGCCCAGACCGCGTACATGGCGGCCAAGGGCGACGTCTGGGGGGCCGCTAGCCAGGACTTCGACTCGCTACTCTACGGCGCCCCGCGGCACATCAGAAACCTCTCGATCACAGGGCGCAGGAAGCTGCCCCATAAGAACGTGTACATCAAGGTCGAGCCTGAGATATTGGAGCTAGCCAAGATAACGAGGGACCTGGAGGTCACGCGAGACCAGCTCATCGACATCGGAATCCTCGTGGGCACCGACTACAACCCCGACGGCGTGAAGGGCGTCGGACCCAAGACCGCGTTGAAGATCATCAAGGCCTACGGCACCCTAGAGGAGGCGCTGCCCCACATCAAGAACGCCGAGTTTCCGCACCCAATCGAAGAGATCAGGGAGCTCTTCAAGAAGCCGAGGACCACCGACGACTACACGCTGGAGTGGCGCAAGCCTGATACAGCCTCGATTCTCGGTTTCCTCTGCGGTGAGCGCAGTTTCAGTCAGAGCCGGGTCATGAACGCCGTTGAGAAGATGAACAAAGGCTTCAACAAGACTGGACAGAACACGACGTTAGACCGTTTCTTCGGCTAGACAGCAATCTGTAAATATCATAGCATATAGACTCAATCGATGAACCTCAGGGAATTCTTCGACAACGAGGTAAAGCCCGCGCTGGGCTGCACGGAGCCCGGCGCAGTCGCATACGCGGCGGCCACGGCTGCCAAACATCTCGGTAACGATGTGAAACGGATCAGTCTTGAGCTATCTGGTAGCATATACAAGAACGGCGTCAGCGTAGGCGTCCCCGGCACGAACGGAGGGACCGGTAACCTACTCGCGGCGGCGCTTGGTGCGGCGGTGGGCGACCCCGAGATAGGCCTCCAGTCCCTCGCGGCGATAACTGAGGATGACGTGGCCAAGGCGCAGGAGATGGTTGACGGGGGGCAGGTGACGCAGGAGGTTCTGCCAGATACACCCGGCGTGTACGTTAAGGTAATCCTGAGCTCAGGGGACGAAGAGGCCTCCGCCACCATCTCGGGGAGGCACGACAACGTCGTCGAGGCGACGCATAACGGCGAGACGGTCTACCGGAGACGCGAGAAAAAAGGCGAGAAAGAGGAGAACGGATACGTGGAGGAGCTCATCGGTCAGGACATGGAGGGCCTGTGGGCTCTCGCCTCAGGAATATCGACCGAGATCGAGGCCATGATGCTTGAAGGCGCCCGAATGAACAAGACCGTGGCGGAGAACGGCTTGAAGGAGCCCTGGGGACTGGGCGTTGGGTTCCACATCAACCAGATGGCCCCCGAGGGAGACCTATTGTACATGACGAAGGCGTACGCCGGAGCAGCCGCAGACGCGAGGATGGGCGGCGGCCCGTGGCCGATCATGAGCAGCGCCGGCAGCGGCAACCACGGGATCACGGCTATTCTCCCCCCGACGCTCTACGCGGAGGCGAACGGGAACACGGATAGGGAGCTGGCAGAGGCCCTGGCGCTGAGCCACCTCATCACGAGGTACATCAAGGCTTACACGGGGATACTCAGCCCGATCTGCGGCTGCGCCATAGCCGCCGGGGCGGGCGCCTCCGCCGCGATAGTGAAGCTCGCGGGGGGCACGCCGAAGCAGGCCGAGACAGCCGTAGCGAACCAGGTCGCCTCGGTGATGGGCATGACGTGCGACGGAGGGAAGGGAAGCTGCGCGCTGAAGGTCTCCACGGCCGCAGGGGAGGCGTACCTCTACGCGGCCCTCGCTTTGAGCGGCGGAGGGATAACGGGGACTCAGGGTCTGCTGAAGCCTGACTTGAGGAGCGTCGCGGAGGTTCTAGGTGAGCTTAGCGACAGGTGCCTCCAAGGGATGGATAAGGTCATCCTCGACATCATGCAGAGGCTGTAGACCCAACACACTTTAGTCGCGCCTCCTATCGATTCATCGAGTTTTCATGAAAGTCATAGCGATCCAGTCTAGCCCTAACAAGGATGGTCTCACTGCCAGCACTGCGAAGCAGTTCCTCAAAGGGGCGGAGTCGAAGGGGCATGAGACGGAGCTCATTCACCTCAACGAGCACATCATCAAGAAGTGCAAGGCATGTGACGGCGGATGGGGGCAGTGCAGGAGAGAAGGCACCTGCATACTCGAAGACGACTTCCAGTCCATCAGGGACAAGATCGACGCCGCGGACGCCTTCCTCTTCACCACGCCCGTCTACTGGTGGGACATAAGCGAGTCGGCGAAGACGTTCCTCGACAGGCTCAGGAGGTGCGAGACCCACCACAATTTCGAGAGGTACCGGGACAAGATGTCCATAGGGATAGCGTGCGCGGGCGGAAGCGGCAACGGCGCCGCGCGTGCTCTCTACCTGCTGGAGGAGTACCTGAAGCGCATGGGGTTCAAGACCTTCGACCTCGTGACCGTAACGCAGATGAACAAGGCTCACAAGCTGCCCATGCTGGAGGAGGCAGGAGAACACCTCTTCCCATAGCGGCTAAAACAGTATCCGGGTCAAGGGGTACTCGTTTAGCTTATCTCTCAGGTATTCGGTGAGTCTGTCGAGGTCTCCGATGTGGTTCAGGTACAGAAGGGTGAGTAAACCGCCGAGAAAGTAGAACCCCCCGTAAAGCGGTATCATCTGCTCGAAGTTCAGGCCCCTACCCTGCGTTATCCACACTGCGTTGTTTATGACCGTCGGCACGAACTGGGCGCTGAACGCCCCTAAGAGCGTGACAGCCACTAGAGGGCCGATCTTCCAGTTAGACATTATGACGAGCAGCAGCACTAGGCCGAGGTTATCCATGGCCATCGCTACGAGCCCACCCTTCAGCCCGTTGACCCTCATCAGCTCGGCTGCCTCGGGGTTATCCTCTTTGAGACCGAGATGCGAGACCCCGTAAAGCGTCGTGGCCATGTCCAGCGTCTGAAGCAGTAGGTACGCGGTGAAGAGCACCCACACGAACTTCCAACGCTTCACGGTCTCCTGAAGCCAGTGGACATTATAAAGAATCAGAAGCACGGTTCCATTGAGCCCGCGGTGAAGTTTATTAGACCACGGGGCGTTCATGAAGCATATGCCCATCGAGGACTACCTGCTGCAGGGTGAGAAGGTGCTCTTCTGGAGCGACTTCATGGTGACGTACAACGAGGAGAAGTACAAGGTATACATCACCAATCTGCGGCTCCTTCTCTTCAAGGAGAAGGGTGTAGTCTTCAGGAAGGAGGAGATCATAACGGAGAACTGGGCACAGATAACGGGGCTGCAGTTCACCGAGGTTGGCACCATCAACAGGAAAGGGATGCTGCGTTTCTCGTGCAGCAAGGGCGAGATACAGTTGATGGGACCGAAGAACGGGACTCTCGGACTCTTCAAGGCGATCCAGAGGCAGACGCTCGACCCATTCGGTATAAGACCGAGTGACGGTCCAGACAACTACTGATCGTATCAAGAAATCCGATACTTGGTTAACAATTATTTTATAAATAACGTTCAGATAGAAATGACAAATAGGGTGGTCCAGTGTCACACCTCAACCAACGAGAGATACAGGACAAGCTGAGGATACTAGGCAAGAAACACACATGGAGAATACTGACACACATCCAGAAAGGGTCAAAGTACATCACCCAGATCTCGAACGAGACCAGAATACCCTACACAACCGTCCAGCACAGAGTAACCGAACTAGAGAAAGCCGGACTAGTCCGCATCATAAGCAACACTGAGCACGAGACAGGACGAGCGATAAAGGAGGTAAGGGTGAGCAACTTCAGAATATCCCTCACGCCCATCGACATCAAGAGAATAGTGGAGAAAGAGTACGAGCCAGTCGTCTAGTCTAATCACAGTGGTGGGTGAGCACAAGGTTCTTCACGAGCTCAGGCTTCCGTGTGACCACCCTCATGAAGAACTTGAAACGCTCATTTGTAAGCTCCTTGTCTGCGGCAGCCACCAATCTGAACCTCTGGTCTCTCATCTCCCCGAACAGGTAGTGGTTCAGCCCCCCTGTCATGTCCTCTGTGTATTCTTTGAGGAAGCAGATCATCAGGAACAGCGCCTTGTTAACGACGTTATGCATCTCAGGTGTGACGATCCTCGTGACGTTTGCGCCAGGTAGGTAATGAGGGTTCTCGAGGAGAAGCTGCCTAATCTTGTCAGAGAACTCCGGCTCGACGAACATGTCCTGAGTCACCTGGAACAGGGGGAGCACCGCCTCCTCGTCCCCCCCGACGTCCATGTAAACCGTCCACCTCAAGTCTACATCGATCACAGACTCGGACATCCTGCAGCAGAGGACATTAACGACGGACCGTTTAAGTGGTTTATAGAGTGAGGATAGAGGTTTACCCCCGCGCGATCTCCTCCACGGCCGCAACCAGAGCGTCTATCTCCTCAACCGTGTTGTACAGGTAGGTCGAGGCCCTCGCGTTACCCTCGTTGAGCTGGAACAGCTCCTTAATCAGCGGCAACGCGCAGTGATGCCCCGAACGCACGGCGATGCCATAATCCATGTCGAGGGTGAGTGCCACATCATGGGGGTTCATGTCCCCTATATTGAACGTGGCGAGACCGACCCTCTGCTTCGGGTCCCTCGGCCCATATACCTCGACACCCTCGATCTCGGTCAGCCCCTCAATGAGCCTATTCGCCAGCCTCAGGTCCCACTTCTCAACGTTCTTCATACCTACGCGCTTCAGGTACCGACAGGCTTCACCGAAGCCGATCACCTGGGCGATAGCGGGCGTCCCCGCCTCAAACTTCATGGGTGGGACCGCGAGCACGTAGTCGTCGATGCTCACGTCCGCGATGGTGCCGCCGCCGATGCACAGTGGTTCAGTCGAAGCGAGCTCGGCGTCCGCGATATACAGGCCACCAGAACCTGTGGGGCCAAGCATCTTATGACCCGAGAACGCGAGAAAATCCTCCTTAGAGTCCATGACGTCCGTCTCGATATGAGGAACGCCCTGAGCGCCGTCGACGAGCATCTTGGCACCATGGTCGTGGGCGATCTCGCATATCTCCTTCACCGGGACGATACAGCCCAGCACGTTGGAGACGTGTGTGACCGCCACCAGCTTCGTCGAGTCGTCGATAGCCTTCTCGAAGTCGCCTAGATCGAATACCCCCTCGCGCGACGACCTGACGACCTCCACCGCGGTGCCGTGGCGCTGGCGGACGCGGAGCCACGTGATGAAGTTGCTGTGGTGCTCGATCACGGTGGTAACTATCTTGTCTTCCTTGGTCCAGTCCAAGCTGTTGGCCACGAGGTTGATCGCCTCCGTGGTATTCCTGAGCATGGCGACGTTCTCCCTACCGCGTGCGCCGATGAACCGGGCGACCTCGTCGTGGGCACCCTCATACTCCTCGCTCGCCCTCTGGCTGAATCGGTGGACCCCACGCTCCACGTTAGCC
Organism: Candidatus Bathyarchaeota archaeon; assembly: GCA_016934355.1. Next base: position 6,906 of record JAFGTA010000088.1, read on the forward strand.
CTGTACTCCCTGTAGAACTCCATCTCCTTCAGCACAACCTGCTCGGGGGTGAGGCTGCTGGCTGCGCTGTCGAGGTAGATGACGCCCTTCCCGAGGATTGGGAAGTCGCCTCTTATTGACTGAACGTCCAACAAAGTGATCAAAGAAAAGGAAGCAGAACGTCGCTTAAGGCTTACGTCTAGGGCACCGTCACGCTCTTCGCGAGGTTCCTAGGCATGTCCGGGTCGAGACCCTTCAGCACCGCCATGTTGTACGCGAGAAGCTGCATCGGGACCACATAGGGCACAGGCGACAGAGCCTCCGGGATACCCTTGGGCATCTCGACGAAGTCGTCCGACAGCCTCTTGATCTCCTCGTCACCCTCCTCGCATATCGAGATGATCCTGGCGCCGCGGGCCTTCATCTCCATTATGCTGCCTATGATGTGCGGGTGAGTCTCCCCACGCGGGCAGACGAAGACGCAGGCCACGTCCTTTTCGATGATGCTGATGGGGCCGTGCTTGCTCTCGCCGGCGGGGTACGCAAGCGAAGGAACATATGTGATCTCAAGCAGCTTGAGGCGGCCCTCCATGGCGGTGGCCGCGCTGATCCCTCTACCGAGGAACAGGAACAGCTTGTTGTCCCGGTACTTTTCGGCAAGCTCCTTCATCCTCTCGGTGTTAGCCTCGATTGTACTCTCGACCCAGTCGGGTATCTTGGCGAGGTTCTCGCTGAACTCGTCCAACTCGTCCTGCGACAGCTTGCCGCGCTGCTTAGCCAGCCGCAGCGCCAGCTGCGACAACACCACCACCTGAGACGTGAACGTCTTCGTGGCCGCCACACCGATCTCTGGCCCAGACTGCTGGATCAGGTACGCGCGGGAGACCCTCGTGAGAGTCGAGCCCACAGTGTTCGTTATCCCCAACACAGTCGCGGCCCTCATCCTGGCGTGATCAATTGCCTTCAGGGTATCATAGGTCTCCCCGGATTGGCTCACTGTGAGCACAACAGAGTCAATACCAACGGTGGAGCCGTAGCGCTCTATGAACTCGGAAGACACTACAGGGATAGTTGTGAGCCGCGAGTACTTCGAGAAGATGTACGATGCAGCGAGGCATGAGTGGTAGCTCGTGCCAGCCGCCGTGAGGTAAACCTCGTTGCCCCGGTCTAGGAACTGGGTCAGCAGGTTGAGGTACTGCTCCTGCAGCCTCAGCCCGTTTCGCAGGCTGGACGGCTGCTCCAGTATCTCCTTCTGCATGAAGTGCTGGAAGCCCTGCTTCTCCGCCATCTCGAGGCTCCAAGTGATCTCCTCCAGCCCACGCTCCACGGGTGAGCCGTCGATGACCTTCACTATACCGTAGCTTCCCAGCTCAAGGGTCGCCATCTCGCCGTTTCTGAGGTAGTTCACCTGATTCGTGTAGGGAAGCATCGCTGGTACGTCAGAGGCGCAGTACACGCCGTTATCGGATATCCCGATTACTAGCGGGCTCTCGCGGCGGGCGCAGTAGATCCTGTCAGGCTCGTGAGTCGATATCACAACAACCGCATATGAGCCTTTTAGCCTCCTGAGCACGCGGAGGATGGCTCCTTTCATGCCGATGTCGGATTTGAGCTCCTCCTCGATGAGGTGTGGGATGACCTCGGTGTCGGTTCTCGACACAAAGTTGTGCCCCTTCTCGGTGAGTTCGTCCTTGAGCTCCATGTAGTTCTCGATGACGCCGTTATGGATCACAGCTATGCTCCCCGAACCGTCGATGTGGGGGTGGGCGTTAACCATGCTCGGGGCGCCGTGGGTGGCCCACCGGGTGTGCCCCATGCCGATGGTGCCCTCCATCTCGTATATCTTTAAGGTCTCGATGACCTCTTCGAGCTTGCCCTTATCTTTCCTTAAGTGGAGTTCTCCGTTCTGTACGATGGCTACGCCTATGGAGTCGTATCCACGGTACTCCAGCCTCTTCAACCCATCCGCGATGAGTTTAACGGCTTGGCCATCCTTGATGATGCATCCAAATATTCCACACAAATAAACCACGCACTGCTTAACCTAGAAACGTGTTCCATATAAATAAAACATGTTAGGGTAAAAACGGCTACAGCCTGCCCGCGGCGTTCACTAAATCATTTAAAAACCCGTCAGTTCTTATTGATGATCCGTTAGCGGGGAGCCGGGGCGCTTGAAGTACGTGGCTTTGACGAGCGGCAGGAACGAGGAGAGGTTCATCAGGCAGACCGTGGAGGGCGTCCTCTCCCAGAGACCAGCGCCCAGTACCTACGTGGTGGTCGACGACGGCTCCACCGACGCGACGCCAGAGATACTTGACGAGTACAGAGGGGTCACGGCTCTGAGGCTGGAGAACCCGAGGCACCCGACCCGGGGTGTGAACCTCGCGTGGGCGCTAAACGCGGGGGTGCGTAAGGCGACCGAGCTCGTGCCCGACTGGGACTATCTGCTCAAGGTGGACGCCGACAGCGTCATACCTAAGAATTATTTTGATAGGCTACACAGGATGTTCAGGGAGAACCCGCGGCTGGGCGTGTCCAGTGGCACTCCGTACGATGAGAAGGTGTGGCGTGGGAGGGCGTCAGACGGCGCCAAGATGTACAGTCGTGGCTGCTGGGGCGATGTCAGGCACTTCGTCCCTTGTAACGCATTCGACACGCTCGCGCTCCTACAAGCGAAGAGGTACGGCTGGGTGGTCCAGTCCTTCCCCGAGATCAAGTACAGCCAGCTCAGGACGTGGCGGCGGGGCAACCTCAACAGGTGGATACTGTCGGGGCGCTCCAGGTACTTCCTTGGGTTCCCGGCGTGGCATACTTTCCTCATCGCCATCGTGTACATGAACGACAGGCCCTGGGTACTGGGCAGCGCCTCCATGTTCCTCGCCCACCTCTTGACGGCTCTCGGCGGGCTCAGGAAGCCGTTCCCGCCGGAGTACTACGAGTTCGCGAGAAAGTACGCGATGTGGGAGACTCTTGAGCGTTTCCACGAGAGGCGGCTCACCTAGTCGTCGGCGAGCAGCCCCGTGACGATTCCGTAGAAGTCCTTGATGTCCGGGTCCTTGAGGCCGATGGGCTTGTTGAAGCTGTAGAATCCCTTCTTAGTGTGCCCCAGTTTGCCCATCCCGTGGTCAGAGATGATGAGCACCAAGTCGTCCCCGTGTAGCTTGGTCTTCACCCTCTTGGTGAGCAGGTCCATCTCCTCGTAGAGCGTATTCAGCTTCTCGGTGCCCCAGAAGGCGTGGCCGAAGAGGTCCGTTATGTGGAAGTGGATCATTAGGAGTCTCCAGTCGGCGTTAAGAGCATCGAAGAGGGTCTCCACCTCCTCGCGGAAGATTCGCCTGACCCGTTCCTCGAACACCGCGGTGTACTCGGGGTCCTGCCGAGCCTTCAGCACGTCCCCTACAGGGTATATCTCGTGGAGGTTCTTGTTGTAGACTGGGACGCCGAGGGCGATGCTGGGCTTGACCGCCTCGAAGAAGGTGTCCACCTTGATGTTCTTCCTGCTCGGGAAGCTCGCCTCCGCACCCAGGGTGTCCCGCACCCTGTAGCCTACCCTGAACCGCTTCAGTAGCCCGTAGAGGCGGCGGTGCCTTCTCACGTAGCTGCGTAGGCCGTCGAGCTCGTTGTTCCAGACCTGGGGCATGTCGACGCCGTGGACCTCCGGCGGCTCGCCCGTGATGAAGCTCGTCCAGACTATGGGGGTCGAGGGGTCGTCGATGCCGCCTACTATGGGCACGTCTACTTTGCCGTGCTCTGTCTGCATTATGTTGCCGAGGTTGAGTGTCTCGACTAGGTCGTGGTCTAGTCCGTCGTAGGCAAGGATCAGCACCCTCATGTGGCGTTCACTTCTTTAGCAGGGGCCATATGGAGGCTCCCTTCCCGATCCTCTCGTCTATGCCCAGCGCGTCAAGGATCGTCGGCGTGATGGATAGGTTGGTGACCTTTTCGTCGATGACGGCTCTCTCCTTTGCGCCGCCGCCGCAGAAGATGAGGGGCACGTGGGTCAGGATGGGGATGAACTTGTTTGAGTGATGTGAGAACTGGCCTTCCTCGCCGAACTCCTCGCCGTGGTCAGCGGTTATCACAAGCAGGTCGTCCTTGTTTACGTTGTCGAAGAATAATCCGATCTCACGGTCCATCTCGTGCACGTCCTCCCTGTAGAGGGTCTTGGCTTTATCGATCTCCTCGGCTGTGGGCGTGTAGTTGCCGTGGACCGCCTCGATGAACTTGTCGTTCAGCTCCCGCATCTCCTTGCGACTCATGTCCAGGCTGGTCTCTATGGGGTAGTAGGGGATGTGGGGCTCCATTATGTGGCTCCACAGGAAGTAGCCGTCGTGGTCGCCCATCCACTTGAGGGTGAAGTCGAGGACCTCGTCGGCGCGAGAGTATGGGAGGTATCTCTCCTCGCTGTACATGTTTGCCCTGAGCTTCTTCATGCTCGCTAAGATGCCTGGGGGCAGGTTTCTCCGTATGGTTTTTCTCCAGCTCTTGCTCATCCTGAACTTCTTGGACTTGAGGTCTAAGGTCTCGTCGAACCCGGGGTAGAAGTTGTGGACCATGGGGTTGGAGTGGATCATGGCCGTGGTGACGCCGTGCCTCTTCAACACTGTGGCTATATTGGATTCGGGGTCGTACTCGGTGTCCGAGCCAAGGATGCAGGGCATGCTGTGCAGCGTGGAGGTGTTGCATGCGTGGGAGTCTGTGAAGGAGACGCCCTTAGCCGCGATCCTCATGAGGTTTGGGGTGGTCTCCTCGTTGACGTGGTCATAGCGCAGCGCGTCCAGTATCAGCAGTACGACGTTCATCTCTTCGCCTCTTTTGCTCAAGATTATTGGCGCCGCGTTTAAAAGAGTGTATGAGCCCCGGCGTCACTCTAGCTTCCCTAGGAACTCCACTAGCTGTCCGGCCCGCACCTCAGAGGTGTGGTATTTGTTCACTGTCTCGTAGCCTCGGCGCGCGATCCGCTCTCTCTCGGCGTCGTCCTCAAGGTAGTAACGTAGCTTCTCCTTCCAGTTTTGCCTGTTTATCTCGACGTAATTATCGCCGTCCCTGAAGTGTAGCTCCTCGGCTGACTGGGGCCTGTTGGCCATTACGAGGATGCCGCTGCCCATTATCTCGAAGTACTTGGAGACGGGGTAACGGAATATGCTGTTGCCGAAGATGAAGACCTTGGCCTTGGCGATGGTCTCGGCGTACTTCGGGCCCACGATGTGCCCCTGCTCGGTGAGCGTCTGGACGTCCCTCGTAGGCGTCTTTCCGGGCGGCCTGTCTCTTATTAGGTATCTCCAGTTGTTCTCCTCGCAGAGCTTGGGTAGTTCCTTGACGATGTCGTACCTGAGCGGGTACACCTTCCTCCGGTAGGCGCCGAGGAAGATGACGTCGTGCTCCTTCTCCTCGCTTGGATGGTATATCCTGTGGTCTGTGAACCAGGGGAAGTGCAGTTTCTCGGGCTTCAGGTTGTCGAGGTAGTAGTCTTCGTCGAACTTGCTATAGTATCCGTAGGAGAGGAGCGTCCTCTTGGCGTAGGGGCTGTATAGGTACCTCATCAGGGCGCCGTCGAAGCCCCTGTTGGCGGTCTCAACCCAAGCCTCGGGTTCGACGTGCATGTCACCTATCGTCATGACTGTTCGGGGGGTCTCGGGGGTTCGCGCGTCGGCGACCCTCATGCTCTCCTCGATGTCCGCCCTGCTGTTAACGATGTAGTCGGGCGGGTCTGCGCCGTAGAGCCTCTTCACAGTCTCATCGATGGGTTCTCCGGGAACGTGGTTCTCCCATCCGGCTCCGCTCCACTGGCAGTCTGCGAGTTTGGCTGTCTCCTGTTCGAGGTAGTGGACGACGTTGAGGTTCACAAGGTTGTCTGACCTTATGGTGTTGAAGAGTATCCTCAAATATGGCTCAGCGATGTGATACGTTTCTACGGGGCTTAAAGTTTTGTTTGTGGGTTAACGGTTCCTCGGCTTGAGTTTGAACCCTTTCTTCATGTCCCAGAAGGCGTAGAAGTAGACGACGGCTACTATGAGGGTGAACAGGATGCTGAAGCGCCAGAGATCGAAGTTCCCCCGCTGGTTTAGGAGGAACATCATGGGGAAAAACACTATGGCGGCTATCAGTGAGAGCCATATCTCGGGGAATATCTGCGCCTCGTATCCCATCAGGGTGTAGTTGCCATGTGTTTATCTAGCTATTATGGAGAAGGGCTTCATCTACTAGAGCCATTCCTCAAGCTGCTGCTCCAGCTGCCGCCTCATGCGGCGCCTTCTGTGGAGGTACCATGCGAGCCATGTCAGCGTGAAGATGGGGACGACGTCGAGGCCGGGGACAAGTTCTAGGAGGGAGATGGCTCCTATCCAGTTGAAGTAGATGGCGCAGAAGAGGAAGCCGGCGAAGTCGAGGGCGTCTCCTATGATGGGTGTGAGCATGACGGGTGCGATGAACTCCATGAGGTCTAGGCATAGGCACACCGATAGGGTCGTTAGCTCTTCCCATGAGATCTTTAGGATCCATGGGGCTGAGACCGTTTCAGTCTCCAATGATGCTCAGGTGTATTTACTGTACTTATAGTATAAAAAAACTCAGCTTATGGGGAGGATATACTGGCTCTTGTCGGGTACTATGATGAACTGGCCTTTCCCTGTGTCCGCTATCGACCGTAGGGTCTCTAGGTATAGGTACAGCTTCGTCAGCTCCGCTAGGTTGATCTCGGGGTCGTTTCCGGCGATGACGGCTAGCGCCTGTCTGGTGGCGTTGGCTACGATGAGCCTGGACTGGGCTACTCCTTGTGCTTCCAGTATGGCTGACTGGGCGTTGGCGTCAGCGATTACTAGGAGCCGGGTCTTGTTGAACTCGGCGGCGATGGATAGTTGCTCGGCGGCCAGCTTCTTCTCGATGGCGTTGACGAAGGTTGCTGGGAGGGCGATCTTCCTGATGTTGACGGCGTCGAGGATGACGGCGTCTCCGATGCTGGGCTCCTCTTTGAAGGCTTTTTCTAGGTTTTCTTTCAGGACGAGGCCGATGTTGGCTCTCTTCTCTATGGTTTCGATGGCAGAGTAGTCGACGAGGAGGTTCCTTATGGTTTCACGGATTATGGGTATGATGGCCCTGTCCTTCCAGTCGAGGGTGGGGTAGCGTTGGAATAGGTTGGCTGCCCCGGCTGGGGCTATCCTCCAGCGGACGGTGATGTCGACATCGACTTTGAGGCCGTCTTTGGTCAGGCTTTCGACGGCTGGGAAGTCCCCTGCCTCTAACTGGTCGCTCCACATGTGGACGCTGTCCGTGGCGACGTATATTTTGTAGACGCTTGCCCAGGGGAATTTAAGGAAGTACTGGGCGTTGCCGCCTGTTCCTACGACGCTGGTGGAGCCGAAGACGGGGTCGACTATTACGGCTACGTAGCCGACGTTAATGCGTCCTACGCTGAAGAACATTAGTCCGCCGACTATGACGATGAGCACTAGGGCTATGATGCCTGCGCCTTCTAGCCTTGGGCCTTCGAACTGGAACCTTCTTTCCACTGGTTTCACCTGTTGTTACATTATAAAGAATGGGTGTAGGTAAAGCTATCTAGTCTCGGATTCCTTCGAGGACGCTGATGGCGTTCCAGATCCTTGTCCTGCTGTACATGGGCATGTTGGGGTCCTGGCTTATGTCTTCGAGGATGGCTATGGCGTTGGCTGCGCGGGCTGCTATGCTTAGGTTGTCGTCTGTGAGCATTTCGGCTGCCTGTTTAGCTGTGCGTCGGATGTTTCGGGGTGTGGTGTTGTCGTCTGCGATCATGTTCAGGATTTGTGTTGCCTGGTCTAGCTTCTTTCGGTACGTGTCTTTTACTCCGCTCATTCATATTCCTCCAGGTAAGTGTGATACGAGGATTTGTTGTATAGAGCAATGGGCAGTGATAAAAGACTATCTTTTTTAAGTGTTAGCTGCGTTGAGGTGGGCTGGGAGGTCGGCTACGCTGTCGAGGAGCACCGGTGGAGGGGTCTCGTTCTCCCAGCTTCTGAGGCCGAGGTGTCCTGTGGCTACTCCGATGAAGGGGCAGCCGCTGTTTTTAGCTGAGTCGTAGTCGATCTGGTGGTCGCCTATCATTACGACTTCGTCTACTTTTAGCCCCATCTGCTCGACTGTGTAGTCTATGGCTTCTCTGTAGGGTTTGGGTTGGGGGGTCTCGCCTCTTGCGAGTATGGTTTCGAAGCTGTTGTGCATCCCGGTTTTCTTGAGGGCTTGGACGGCGTACTCGTGGTGGCCTCGGGTGAGTATGGCGAGTCTGTAGCCTTGTTTTTTGAGTTTCTCTACGGCTTGGTGGGCGCCGGGTATCTCTTTGAGGTTCTCCACGGCGTCGAGTTCGCCTTGGTTCATGTGCTCGGTGATCTTGTCGCGGAGTTGTTGGCGTTCTTTCTCGGTTTTGCCTTGTCTCTGCCATTCTTGTTCGGCTTTTTCCATGATTATGACGGTAGTCTGGTCTGTTGGGCTTAGTGTGCCTCGTGGGTGCCCATTTTCTTCGAGTAGCGCTATTATGTTTTTCTTCATCTTGGGGAAGTCGACGTGGCTGTCTACTAGGGTGCTGTCGAGGTCGAATACTATGCCTTTGGGTTTCACGTTGTTCACCGGTTTCTGTGTTGATGTGGCTGGCGTGTTTTTATTATTTGTCCCGCGGGGTTTTATTGTTGGCTGCGGTGGATAGGTTATGGTTACGTGCGCTGACTGTGTTTATGCTAGGGCTTTGTCTCGGGAGGTTCGGCTGGGGTTTGGGCAGGAGAACAGGGAGATCGTTAACGTATTGGAGCGGCGGGGGTTTAGTCTGGACGAGTTCTGTTACTGTGAGAGGCTGGGGTTCGTGGAGTCGGTGGTGATGCAGCGCGTCTGTGATGAGTGGGCGCCGGGGTAGCCTTGTTTAGGGTAGTTTTGTACCTTGTTACTTGGGTTAACTGAGTTTCTATGCTGCACAAGAGATTGTTTTAGTCATATAGTTATCAGGTAGTAAGCCGCGTGCTGTAGAGTAATTTCTTAACTCGCACAGTGGAAAAAGACTGCGTGTGTTTTGGGTGTGAAGAATCATGAAGTCTTTTCGAGTAAGGTGTTCAGTTGTGTCGCGTGTTCCCACGACTCGGCATTTCCCTTATAGTTGGTTACTTACTATAAGCGTTTTTTCCATGGGTTTTGTTATGTGTTTTTAGCTGTTTTTCTCTGGTTTTGCTTCATTCTAGACGCCGTGTAGGTCAAGAAATTCATTACAAAAACACTTCTTCATTGTTACGTGGGAGAAGCGGTTTCGGAGATTGGGCGCGGCGCTCGATCCTACCTAGTCCTTTCCGGATAGGTAGCGGTGTATCGACTGGGCCGCCGTTCTCCCCTCGCCTAGTGCCTGGATCACAGTCGCTCCACCGCTGATGCTGTCACCGCCTGCGAATACCCCGGGGATCGCCGTCTGCAGGTTCTCATCTACCTTTATCCCGCCCCACCTGTTCACCTCGAGCCCCTCGGCTCTTTCAAGGAACAGCCTGTTAGGCAGTGTGCCGATGGCCTCCACCACCGTTTCATAACTCTCGGTGAACTCGCTTCCCTCGATGGGCACCGGCCTCCTCCTGCCGCTGTCGTCTGGTTCGCCTAGTCCCATGCGTAAAAGCTCTAGGCTCTCGACCCACCCGTCTCTGCCGTTGATCCTCACAGGGTTTATCAGCTCGCGGAAGACTACTCCTTCCTGTATCGCGTGCTCGAACTCCTCCGCCCTCGCGGGGGCTTCGGTCCTCGTCCTCCTGTAGAGGAGGTGGGTCTCGGCGCCATACCGCAGGGCGCACCTCGCCGCGTCCATGGCGACGTTCCCCGCACCGATGACGGCTACCTTCTTACCCACCACTATCGGGGTATCATATTCCTCCGGGAACTTGTATGACTTCATGAGGTTGGTTCGGATAAGGAACTCGTTGGCGGAGTAGACTCCGTTAAGCTCCTCGCCGGGTATCCTCATGAAACGCGGCGCCCCCGCACCCGTGCACACGAAGACGGCGTCAAACATTTCCCGTATCTCATCGAAGCTGACGTTCAGGCCCACGATCCTGTTAAGGTTTATCTCGACCCCCAGCTTCTCCAGGTACCTCAGCTCCCTGTCCACTATCGCCTTGGGTAGGCGGAACTCCGGGATGCCATACTGGAGGACGCCCCCCGGCTTGTGGAGAGCCTCGTACACCGTTACCTGGTAGCCGTGCTTCCTCAGATCCACCGAGCAGCTGACGCCGCTGGGCCC
>JAFGTA010000089.1 GCA_016934355.1 Candidatus Bathyarchaeota archaeon
GACGTCTTCTGGAGCGACCTCGAGAAACGCCCCGGCCTCGGCGAGTGGCTGACGCGGTACGAGCACGGATTAACCAGGCTCGTCCACGACTTCGGGGCGGCTATGAAGGAAGGCACGGTCCTCGGCATAGTGCCCTTCATACCCGTGCTCAAGACCCTGCTCACCGGGGAGCCCGCGCCCAGGATATGGTGCGGCTCGGGAAGGGACAGCTTCGCCATAATGACCAGCGGCAGGATAGAGGTCTGCCCCATAGCCCCCGAGCTGCCGTACAGCAACGTCGGAGACATCTGGAGCTCCACCCCGGACAGCCTCAGGGACAGCCTCCCCGTCGGCGAGCCCTGCAGCAGCTGCGACGACCTCTGGGTATGCGGCGGCAGGTGTCTCTTCTCCAACCAGACCATGTTCTGGGGCCGCGAATGGTTCGACAGAGTCTGCGACACGACTAGGCACATGATCAAAGAGCTTCAGGGGCTGGTGCCCCTCGCAGAGGAGCTGATGGACTCAGGGGTCCTGCCAGGTGACGCCTTCGACTACCCGGAGATCAACAACGGCTGCGAGATAATCCCCTGACAAACGTGATAACCGGGTGGACGCACATTCAGCCATGAGCGACATCAAATTCGGCGTCTTCGTAAGCTCCGAGCGGCCCAGCTACAGGGACATCCTCGGCGACTACCTCCACTGCGAGGAGCTCGGCTACCACAGCGCATGGATAAGCGACCACGTCATAGGGATGTACAGCGACCCCGGCGACCCCCGGTACGAGTGCTGGACCACCACCGCGGCGCTGGCCGCCGACACCTCCACCATAAGACTCGGGCAGCTGGTGCTCTGCAACCCGTTCAGGCACCCGAGCCTCCTAGCCAAGATGGGTGCCACGCTGGACTCCATCAGCGGAGGCCGCCTGATCCTCGGACTGGGCACGGGTTGGCACGAGGGCGAGTTCAGGGCCTACGGCTACCTATATGAGAGCCCTGCGACGCGTGTGCGGAGGCTCGACGAGGCAGCCCAGATCATCAAGAAGATGTGGACCGAGGAGGCGCCCAGCTTCGAGGGGAGGCACTACAGCATAGACGAGGCGTACTGCTCACCGAAGCCCGTGCAGAGGCCGCACCCGCCCATCATGCTCGCGGGCAGCGGCGAGCAGCTTACGCTCAGGACAGTCGCTAGGCACGCGGATATCAGCAACTTCGCGACCTGGATGGGTTCACCCGGAGACTTCAGGCATAAGGCGGGGGTCCTCAGAGGCCACTGCGCCGAGGTGGATAGAGACCCACGGGAGATCACGATGTCATGGGCCTGCTACACCCTGATAAGCGGTGACAGCGGCGGCGCCGAGATGAGCCTAGGCAGGTACACCAAGAACATGCAGACGAGGTACGGCAACACGGCGGGTGACAGACGGCCGCCCCTCTGCGGCACACCGGACCAGATAATCGAGCAGGTTCAGGAGTACATCGACGCCGGGGTAAGGTACTTCATATGCAGGTTCATGGGGGAGAACTTCGCCGACGAGTCCAGACTCTTCGCAGAGGAAGTCGCCCCCAGCTTCACGTGAGCCCTCAACCTTATCTTGATGAACTCCACCTCTCATTTGATTGAAATGGAGAACCTTCTCTTCAAGCTGACCAGACCCGAGGTCGAGGAGTACCTGAATCACGACGACGTCGTGCTCGTACCCATCGGCTCCACTGAGCAGCACGGAAAACACATGGCGATCGACAACGACGCCTACACAGCGTTCGAGATAAGCAGGAGGGTGGCGGAGAGGACAGGCGTCCTCGTGGCGCCTACGTTAAGCTACGGTTTCTCGCCCCACCACATGAACTTCAAGGGCTCGGTGACCCTCACATTCGGGACCCTGGTCAACGTCATCAAGGAGGTCTGTGAGAGCCTCCTTCACCACGGCTTCGAGAAGATCGTGGTCATGAACGCCCACGGCGGCAACACCAACCCCATAACCCAGGCCCTCCGCGAGATACAGGAGGAGACAGGTAAACGCGTCTACTCGCTGATGGTGTTCCCGGGCGCCAGCGGATTCGGCTCAGACGCCGTAAGTGTAATCAAACAGAAGGGGGGTGGACACGCCTGCGAACTGGAGACCAGCGTCGGCATGGCACTGAAACAAAGACTCCTCATGGATAAAGCCGAGAACTGGAAGCCTGAGTACAGCAGCATAGACCCCAAGTACAGAGGCAAGGTCTCGGCAGCCTACATGTTCGACGAGGTCACCAGCATCGGCAGCCTCGGAGACCCCACCAACGCAACCCTCGAGAAGGGAGAGACCCTCGTCGAGGCGGCGGTGAGGGACATCTCGGAGTTCATCGAGGACCTGAAGAAGAACCAACCCTATGCATCCAGTGTGGTCTAGAAAGGGAGCTACCCCAGCTCCCTGACGAGCTCTGCGGCCTTGTCCCTGTACTCCTGGATCAGCGCCGCTACCTTCTCCTCGGTCTCAGCCTCGGCGTAGATACGAGCGATAGGCTCCGTCCCGCTGGGCCTCACCATCACCCAGCTGCCGTCGGCCCACGTCAGCTTGACGCCGTCCAGCGTGTTCACGTCCGGCGCGTCAGCCACCTCGGGGAGCCGCCTCAGCAGCGCCTCCTTCAACTCGTTTGGGCACGGTATCTTGTCCTTCCCCTTGGCGCCTATCGGCTGCTCCGCTATCAGCTCTGAGAGGGGCTTCCCGCGCTCCACCATGATCTGGAGCAGTACGGCCATGGCCATGGAGCCGTCCCTGACCGGCAGGTGTGGGCCGTACATTATGCCGCCGTTCTCCTCGCCGCCTATGGGTGCGTCGAGCTCCACCATGGCTCGGCTGATGAGGACGCTGCCCACCTTGACCCAGTGGACCCTGCCCCCCTTCGCCTCGACCACCTTCGCGAGGTTCCCCGACGTGCTCACCGACGTGACCACCGTTATACCCGGGTGGGTCTCAAGGTACCAGTCGGCTATGAGGCTCAGCGACTTGTCGCCCCACACGGCGACGCCGTTTTCGTCCATGACGATGCTGCGGTCGCCGTCGCCGTCGAATCCCACTCCGAGGTCGGCCCCTGTTGCCTTCATGAGAGCCGTCATAGCCTGTAGGTTCTCCGGCGTAGGCTCACTCCCTCTCCCCGGGAAGGTGCCGTCGATCTCGGTGTTCACGGTGTAGACCTCGCAGCCCAGCCTGCTAGCTACCTGCGGAGCTACTAACGCGGCGACGCCGTTCCCGGTGTCCAGAACCACCTTGAACTCTCTCTTCCTGACGGCTTCTGCGTCCACGTGGCTGACCACCGCGTTGACATACGAGTCCAAGACATCGTGCTCGTAGACCCTGCCCACCCTGTCCCACGGAACCGGCTTAGGTTCGCCCTTGAAGTAGAGTTCCTCGATCCTCTCCTCGACATCCTTGGGAACCTCGGCGCCGTCTGACGCCTGCACCTTGACGCCGTTGAACTCGGGCGGGTTGTGGCTCGCCGTGATCATGATGCCGCCGTCCAGCCCCAGATGTTTGATAACGTACTGCAACGCTGGCGTGGGCAGTGCCCCCAGGTCGTGGACGTTGCAGCCGACGCTGAGAAGCGCCGCGACCACGGCGTCGTGGATCATGGGGCTGCTCGTGCGTCCGTCCATCGCCACTGCTATCTCCTTCCCCAGCAAGTGGCCTGCGGCGGCTGTGATGCCCGACGCGAGCTCGATGGTGAACTCTGTGTTGACTACGCCCCTTACGCCGTTACTGCCGAACAGCTTCGTGCCTACATCACCTGTTTGGGCACGAGGATGCTCTCTTCGATTGTCTTGCTGGGGCAGATGCTGACTCCCTCTGTGATGGTTACGCCGTCGTTGATCTGGGCGTAGTCGCCGATGAGGCTGCCGGACTCCACCTTGACCCAGCGCTCCAGCACCGCGTTCTCGCCGATGATGGCGTTCCGCACGCTGCTGTAGTCCTCGATGACGGCGCTTGAGAAGAGGATGCTGTTCTCTATCTTGCAGCCTTTCCCGATATGCACGCCGTCCATCATGCTGACGTTGGGGCCTATGACGCTTTCCGCGCCGATCTCGACGCCCTCGCCGAACGCGCAGGGCTCCTTAATCATCGCCGAGGGGTCCACCTTAACCGTGGCCGCCCTCTTCGCCTGACCTCCCTGAGAGAGGAGCATAGCGTTCGCCATAAGGTAGTCCTCAGGAACCCCGATGTCCATCCAGAAGCCGTGGCACTCGAACCCGTATAGCTGCCGCTCCTCGGCCAGCCTCGGGAAGACCTCGGTCTCTATGGACACCCGCCTCCCCTCGGGGATATACTTGAGCACCTCCGGCTCCAGCACGTATATCCCGGCGTTGATCAGGTTGCTGGGTTCACGGCCCCGCTCCGGCTTCTCGACAAACCTGTTGATCCGCCCCTCCCAGTCGAGCTCCACAGCCCCGTACCTGCTCGGGTCAGGCACCTGCACAAGCGCAATCGTGGCGAGGCCGCCCTTCTCCTTATGGAAGCTCACGAGCCTACGGTAGTCGAGGTCCGTGAGGATGTCGCCGTTCAGTGTGAGAAAGGCTTCGCCATTGAGCATGTCTTCCGCCAGCTTTAAAGGACCGCCTGTGCCGAGGGGACGCTGCTCCCTGCTGTACATGATCCCCAGATCGTTTTTACTCGGGCCGAGGTACCTCACAAGGCTCTCTGCCATGTAGTAGACGGAAAGGACGACCGTGTCGACTCCACCCCTGGATAGGTTCTGCAGCGTATAGTCTATGAGCAGCTGGTTTGCTACTGGGAACAACATCTTGGGCCGGCTGCAGCTCAGTGGCCTGAGCCTTGTGCCGAATCCTCCGGCTAGGACGAGGGCTTTCAAAATTATCCGCCGCTATTGAAGTTCGAACCGTGTTTAAGAAGCTTTCCGGATCATAAAAGGGGCTTCAGGAGGAAGCCGAGCTCCTCGTTTATACGCTCGTTGCTGAGCCTCTCGTACCGCTCGATGCTTCCCACGTCGTACCAGTATGCTTTGGTCGTGTACCCCGCCACCTTCTCGTTCTTGTTCACCAGGTACTGAACCACGTCGCCCATGAGGTCGAAGCTCTCGAACTGACCCTGCCCGTGGAGCGTCTCCATGTCCTTCAGCACCGAGCCGTCGAGGATCAGTATGCCTATGCTGATGGCTTTCTTGAGGTGGGGTTTCTCCTGGAACTCGCGTACCCATCTGCCCTCCAGCTCTGCGACGCCGACGTTCACCTGGAAGTCAGGCGCAAGCGCCACCGTGGCCTTCGCCTCCGACTCCTTGTGGAACGCAACCATCTCCTGTAGGTTGATGTTGGAGATGATGTCACCGTAGTAGATCACAAGTGTGTCGTCCTCGGCTATGGCTCCCTGCCTGTACGCGTTGAGGGTGGCGTTCGCGCTTCCCCTCATGTCGGGGTTGTCCAGCACGTACCTCATGCTGACGCCGAACCGCTCACCCTGGTTGAAGTAGTTCTCGATCTGCTGGTGCTTGTAGCCCACGAGGAGCACCAAGTCCTTTATCTCGTGATGGTTGTAGAGCCGCACGATGTACTCCATGATAGGCTTCTGCTCGTCGCCTATGGGGATCATGCACTTCTGGAAGTAGTTTGTTAGAGGCCGAAACCTGGTGCCCAGGCCCCCCGCCATTATGACTCCTTTCACGGGCATGCTACTCATCCCTGGAGGCTATCAACACCAGGCCTGCGACGGCCAGCACGAGGCTCAGGGGCTTGAAGAGCCACGGGTTCACCGCGTCTATCTCTGTGTTGACAGTGTTCAGGTACAGCAGCGCCGCCGACGCAATGAACACGAAGCCAGCTAGTAACGTCGCCAGGCCCTGGAAGCTGAGGCTGATTCTACGCTCCATCGGTGATCAAGACAGAGTGTGGCGACGGGTAAAAAAAGGCTTAGTTTCCCAGCTTGGCTGGGAGGAACTCGTCCACGATGTAGGTGAGCCCGTACCGGCTGAACGCCTCCAGCTCGGCCTTCTGCTCCAACTCTAGGAATATGTCGAGCTCACGTTGCCATATCTCGCCCTTGTACCGGGGGTCGTCCTTCAGCTCGTGGAGCCGCTTGTGGTCAAACTCGGTCAACGGCTCGGTAGGCAGCTTGTAGTCGATGATGTCTGTGCCCCAGACCCCGATCCACTGGGCGTCGGGCGTGGTGAGCCCCCGCAGGTGGGCGGCGTTAGCTGACCCGCTTATGATGACCATGGCGATGTGGACGCCCCACGGGTCGCCGTCCGTGAACACGTAGACTGGGAGATCGTAGTCGAGGTTTAACCTGTTGATGATGCCCCTCGTCGCCCTCGGGCTCTGGCCCGCAGTGTGGATGAGGATGGCGTTGAACTTCTCGTGGGCATGTTCCTCGACGAGCCGGGTGAACATGGCGCCCTTCTCTATGACGAGAACCTTGTCGGCGCTGGTCTCCACGAACTCGCTGCTTGTGAGGGCGGGGCCGATCATGACGCCGTCCGGGTGGTCAGTGAGGTTCATGGTGCGCCCCTCGTATCCGGGCACCGTGTACTCGATGGTGAGGTCCCCGAACATGGCGCTCCGTTCCTCGGGAAAGATGTGGAAGTCCTCGCGCGCCCTGTTCAGCGCCACCTCCAGGTCTGTGATGATGTTGTCGCTCTCCTGCTGGTTGTTGTACTCGATGTCCC
>JAFGTA010000090.1 GCA_016934355.1 Candidatus Bathyarchaeota archaeon
GGCATAGGGAGGGTGGATTTCAAGGCTCGCGGGCCGTCTGTCAACCTGAGGGAAGCTCAGGGCCGTGTCAAAGGCGGGGGAGGCAGGAAGGGTCTCGTGATGTTCACCTACGTCGAGGGCAGGCCCGCCGCACTCATCTGCGAGTACGTCTAGGGGCTTGGCGTCACTCAGGGTAGTGTATCTTGTACACTACGACGAAGCCGTTGCCCGACTCGTGTGCCTTCGTGAAGTACTGGGGGTCTGCTGTCCTCTGTATCAGGTTCGCGAGGGTGGACTCGAAGAACTTCTCGGTGGGCTGCCCATAGTTGTCCATGTCCCTGTACTCGTTGAGGTCTAGCTTACCGATCTGCACCATCCACGACCACTTGACGTCGTCCCCCGCCTGCAGCGACTGGGTGGGGTCGTTGGGGTTGAAGGCGTAGAACACGACTATGTAGTCGGCGCCGTAACGCTCAAGCATCTTTATCGACTCGTTCTGGGGCAGCATCATTATCTTGCCGATGTTGGAGATCTGCCTCTCCGTCTGGGTTGCGCCGTCCGCCATGGTGGTCTTGCCCGCCATGGCCTCGATCCAGTAGCCGTAATCCCACCAGCTGCACACCACCTCGTCGTCTGCGACGTTGGCCTTCATCCACTCAAGGGTCTCAGGCCAGTCCTTTGAGTACTCGCCGTTGATCTTGTAGGGAACCCCACTCATGGCTAGGCTTGTCGGGCTGTCCGCCGATCCCACAGCAGTCCAAATGCTTGGTATGAAGCTGAGGACTATGAGCAGGATGAATACGACGCCGAGCCTCCGGTTGACTCCGAACACTGCGCTCTTCTTACGCTTCCTCTTGCTTCCCTCGGTATCGACCGTGATGGCGAAGAAAGGCCTCGCGACCTCGATGAGGCCGTAGGCGCCCATGAGGCACGCAGGGGCCGCCAGTATCTGGCTCAGCCGGGCCATGACGCCTGCGAAGTAGATGGAGGTCAGGAAGAACAGGGTGCCGTAGAGGTTCTTCTCGTTCTGGCTCTTTATCGCGAAGAAGGCGCCCGCCGTGCCCAGGACGAGGATGGGGCCGAAGTCGTTGAACAGGCTCGCCCACGCGACTACGTGGTTCTCTGCCACCGAGTTGTAGAGCGCGTTCTCGGTCGAGGTGAAGGGGTTCAGCACCCTGATGAACTTGTAGCCCAAGGGTATCCTGATGCCAACAGCGGGAAGCAGGTAGATGCCTATTACGCCTACTATGACCAGCGCCCCCGCGAGGTTCGCGAGCATCTTTACGTCTACCCTGTCCTTGATGAACTCGTAGACTAGCATGACCAGCACTAGGCCGAAGGCCGCGATGTTGTCCAGCGAGAAGAGCGTGTTGACGCCGAGCCGTGGCACCATCATCACGATGATGAAGCCGAACCCTATGGTGAGGCAGTATGAGATGAGGTGCCTGACCTCGAACCTCTCCGTGTATAGAAGAATGAGCATATAGAGCATGAGAAGCCCCGTCATGTATCGGGCTGCGCCCCACGAAGCGAATATGTAGCCGTAGGTGAGCCCCGAGAGCACACCGTATACGACGCGGTGCTCAAGCCTTCGCTCCTTGTCTATGGACCGTAGGAAGAAGAGGCCGATGGTGACCATGGAGAATATGCCGATGGTCTCGGTGTCGAAGAACCCGAGGGTGGACCTTCCGATAAACGCGGGATTAATCGCCATCAGCAGCGCCGCGAACATGCCCGCCGCCCTACCGTTGAGCTCCTTGCCGAGATAGTAGCTTGAGATGCATGTCAGTGAAGCCATGAACAACGGGAAGTACAGGCACACGTCGTAGACGGTGACGCTGGACAGGATCGGCTTCACAACCATGTAGATGAACGCGGCTGAGAACGGGACGCCCGGGTACGCGCTGTTAGCCACGTTTCTGCCGAGGGGGTACCAGCTCAGAGTGTCGTGCCACGTCCACCAGGACTTGAACCCGTTCTCGACGACGTACTCCGTCGCCCTGTACTGGAACAGTGGGTCGTAGGCGGTGAAGTATGCGCCGTACTGCAGAGGCAGGACCCTGATGAGCGCCGCTATGATGACGACGAGGGTGAGTACCCCTATCTCTATCGCCCGTTGTCGCGTGACCCTCAACGGTATGCCCGGCAGCCCCAATGTGGCGTCTGCCGTGGCTTCCTGTGTGCTCTCGGCCATTTTTTTCGGACTCCGATATGTAGGATATACTAGGCTCTTATTTAAATAGAGATAACGAGTCATAAACCTCTCCATTATTCCCCCGGGGGGCACCCACCAGACACGGAGATAGGCTTAACAGTATACGCGCATCTGAAAGGGTAATGAGCCTCGAGTTCGTCACAGGCTCCGCTGACCAGGACGGCGTGGAGCTACACGGAGCACTCGCTGAACTGGAAAACGCTGTGATAGCCCTCTTCTGGTCAGGAGAGAAGCCCCGCCTCGGCTCCATGACGGCGACGCTGCCCAACAGGACCAGCAGTCAGCTGCTCGGCGACAGGGACGAGATACTGTCCCGGATGGTGGGGGAGAGGCTTGCTTCACGTTACGGGAAACTCGTGCTTGTTTCCAGTAACCTTCCCATCGGATTCCAGGCGGGGAAGCCCCTGCTTGGGTTGATAGACGAGTTGGTAGGTGAAAGAAACGAGTGACCTAAGGTCCTTCCTGAAGGAGAATGAAGACGAGATAATCAGGATAAGGGAGCCCCTCAGCCCCAAGTACGAGATACCCGCGGCGCTGCACAGGTTCGACGGAGGTAAAGCCCTGCTTTTCGAGAACCCCAAGGATACCGACGCTAGGATCGTGGGCGGGGTATGCGGCACCAGAAACAGGATACTCAAGGGGATGGGCCTCACCACAGAGAACCTGTACGAAGAGATGATCAAGGCGACTAAGAACCCCGTGAAGTGCAAGATCGGGGACGGCCCCGTCAGGGAGGTCGTGGAAAAAGGCGGCCTCAGGGACGTGCCCGTGCTCACCCACTTCAAGGGCGACCCCGGCCCCTACATCACGTCCGGCATAGTCTACACGAGCGGCCCAGACGGCGAACACGAGAACGTGAGCTTCCACAGGCTCCTCGTCCTCGATGACAAGA
>JAFGTA010000091.1 GCA_016934355.1 Candidatus Bathyarchaeota archaeon
CTGTGAGCCTAGCCGCCATGCGTACGCTGTTGCCTGCGGCGGCGCCCCAGTCGTAGGTGGGGATGCCGCTCACCTCCATGCCCAGCAGCTCGCAGATGAGACTCTGGAACTCGAAGTTAGCTTGGTACCTGCCCAGGTCGCTGTGGCTGCCGCCCGCGTAGGCGGTGAGGAACTCGCTGCGCCCCGCGATGACGTCGCAGACCGCGGGCACGTGGTGGCTCCAGCAGCCTCCGCCGAGGTAACTTGTGTAGTCCCGGGTCGTTACGTCCCCTGAGAGCATGGACTCCACGCGGCGCTTCAGGTCCATCTCGCTCGGGATGGCTTCTGGTAGGGTCATGGGTCTCCCGAGCAGCAGCCTCGCTGGTATCATCTCCCTGTAGAGCTCGTCGGCTTCCCCGGCGCCCACCGCCCTGAGCATCTCGTTCTTGACGCGGGGCACCGAGTTTGGGATGTAGGGGTGAGTGTAGCCGTCCTCGTCCATAATATTCACTAAGCGGTATCAACCCGGAAGCTGTTTAACACTTTTCTCGCCGCTGGTCTATACCCGTATTTACCCGCCGTTGAGAAGGTTTAAATCGCCTGACCCGGGTTAATCGGAGTCCCCCGGTGAAAAAGTTTTGACGGTCACGGCAGCCCCCCAGGAGCAGTCCCTACGAAGCCTACTCAAGGGCAACGTCCTCGTCCTCACCCTCAGCCGCATCCTGTGGAGCATGAGCGACGCACTGGTGCTGCCGTACCTGAGCCTCTACATACTGGAACTAGGCGGCGACAAACCCACAATAGGCTGGGTCAACGCCGTGGGCAGCCTAGCGGCGTGCCTACTCTACCCCATCGGCGGCTACATCGCGGACAAAGCAGGGCGAGCCAAGTTCGTAGGCGTCTCCACCCTCCTCTACGTGTCCAGCTTCCTCATATTCGCGTTCTCGCCGAACTGGAGGTGGATAGCCCTCGCCGTCGCCTACCAGAACATCGTACTCTTCTACATGCCCGCACTCAACGCCATAATGGCTGACAGCATACCCGTCGGCACCCGCGGCAAGCTCTACGCCCTGACCATCGCGATACCTAACGCCGTCAGGATATTCACGCCCTACATCGGCGGGCTGCTCATCGACAGGATGACCCTAGTGCCCGCCATGAGGCTGGGGTACAAGTTCAGCTTCGGGATGGGCCTCGTGGTGTCCTTCCTCAGGCTCAGATACCTCAAGGAGACGGTCCCTGACGCGGAAGGCATCGGACGCGACGTTGTGAAGATACTCGTTGAGGGCTACAGGAACGCGTTCAATAGCATCCGCTGGACGTTCAGTAACCTCAAGGGCTACGCGCTGGTGTCCATGCTGATGGCTTTCATCGGCAGCATCGTGCTGCCCTTCTGGATCGTTTACGCCAACGAGGTCATCGGTCTCTCCGAGTACCAGTGGGGGGTCATAATGCTGGCGGCGGGGGTCGCGAAGACGGTGCTGAGCTTCTACATAGGCGGTATCGTGGATCGGATCGGCAGCAGGAAGTGCTTCTTAATCACCTTCCTTCTGGCGGTGCCCGGGATGTACCTTTTCACGTTGGTGACGAGCTTCTGGGCCGCCATGGCCATCTACATCATGCTGGTGGTGAGCAGCGCCTTCATGTGGATAGCCTCCAGCGTCTACCTTGCGGACAGCATCCCCCGTGAGATGAGGGGCCGCGTCATGGCGGGGCTCGGCAGCGGCATGAGCACTGGCGTCGTCGGCGGGGGCTACGCCTCGGGGTTCCTGGTGTTCATCCCCATGACCGTTGGAAACATATTGGGCGGCTACATCTACGAGTACAGCCCTGCTCTGCCGTGGATACTTCAGAGCGTCTTCCTCGCACTGGGGCTGATCCTCACGTGGAGCTGGCTCAGGAACCCGGATGAAGCCCAGGTCTAATACATAACCGAGCTACATCCCAATGTTACGGATTTTTATTTCGGAAGATTTAACCACGGCTCACATTTCATGGTATCTGAACCGGGTCGGCTCATTTGCAGGAAACAGAGAAAAGGTCAGTTATACCTCGTAACGTGCTCGTCCTCACCATGAGCCGGGTAATCTGGAGCATGTCAGACACCAACCTAGATAACTTCATCAGCAGCTACATGCTCGCACTCGGCGCATCGGTCCCCCAGATCGGACTCATGAACGCCCTGGGCAGCTTCGGCGCCATGCTCCTCTACCCCATCGGCGGCTACATCGCCGACAAGAGCGGCCGCGTCAAGCTCGTTGCGTACTCGACGCTCCTCTACGTCTCAAGCTTCGTCGTCTACCTACTCGCCCCGACGTGGCAGTGGGCCGCCTTCGCCATGGTCTACCAGAGCATGGTTCTCTTCTACCTGCCCGCGATGAACGCCATAATGGCGGACAGTATACCCGTCGGAGACAGGGGCAAGCTCTTCGCCTTCAATTTCGCCCTCCCAAACATCATCAGGATAGTGGCGCCGTACATCGCGGGGCTGTTCATCGCACGCTTCGAGCTCATCCCAGCAATGAGAATAGGCTTCACATTCAGCCTCGTCATCGGCCTCGTGGTGGCAGCCATGAGGCTATTCTTCCTCAAGGAGACTCTGGATCACGTAGAGAAGGTGGACTGGAACCCTGTGAGGCTCGTCACGGCGGCGTACAAGGACATGGATGACTCCATCCGGTGGATATACAGGAACATACGCAGCTACGCCGTGGTGACCATGCTGCTGTCGTTCCTCAGCAGCATGATACTGCCGTTCTGGATCATATACGCGACCCTGAAGATAGGGCTGGACCCGTACCAGTGGGGCGTGATCCTGCTGTGGAGCGGCGTCGCCAAGGCGTTCCTGAGCCTCTTCATCGGCGGCATCGTGGACCGCTTCGGGTCCAGGAACTGCTTCCTAGCAGGTTTCCTCATGTCCATCCCGTGCATGTACCTGTTCACCGTCGCCGAGGGGTTCTGGCCTGTCCTCGCCATCTACACGACGCTGGTACTGGGCGCCGTCTTCATCTGGATATCGTCTCAGGTCTACCTAGCGGACAGCATCCCCCGCGGGATCAGGGGCCGCGTCATGGCGGGGCTCGGCAGCGGCATCACCACAGGCGTCACCGGCGTAGGGTTTTCCAACGGCTTCCTAGTATTCTTCCCCCGTGTAATGGGCAATCTGGTGGGCGGCTTCATCTACTACCTGCGGCCCAGCCTCCCATGGCTCCTGCAGAGCCTGCTGCTAGGCGTGGGGCTGGTCTACCTCTGGCTCGTGCTCAAGGACCCTGTGAAGGCCGAGGAGTAAGCAACCCATATATCCTCGACCTGCCTAGCCCTTAACGGGTTTTCCTCCCTGACCAGACAGGATGTGAGAGGAACGTGTTAGTGATAAACTACTTCGACTGGTCGGGTACAAGGGACGGCCTTACACGCTGGGTCGAGTCGGTCCGGTCCGAGTGCGAGAAACAGGGCGTCAAGCTGCTTGGCCTCTATGGGCCTAGCCAGATGAAGTTCAACTGGTGCTTCGTGCACGAGGTCGACAGCCAGGAGCAGTACAACAGGGTGATACGGGGCCTCACGCTGCCCATCGAGGTGACCCACCAGGTGATACACTACTTCTGGCCCGAGAAGAGCTTCACCAGAGACCTCCCCAAGTACCCGCCTCAACACTTCTTCGACGTTACGTAGCGGGGCGCAAGTCCCCTTTTTTATCGCCTGGCCAAGCTTTAGTCACATCTTGTGACTACCATATGAGACTTCAAGAGGTGAGTCCGCTTTAAATAACGTCTCCCGGACTCAAACCATGTGAAAGAGATGGAGTACAGCGATATACCTACCACTAGGATAAGGGGCTCGGGGCGGATACTGCTCCAGGGCTACGGCACCGTGAAGGTGTCAGGCAGAGGCGACGTATCGCCCGAGAAGGTGTCCACATCAGGCAGCTGCAAGATACCCGGCGGCCTGAAGGTAGGCGAGCTACGGACAAGCGGCTCATCCACAGTAGAGGGCGACATCACCGCCGACTACATAGAGATCAGCGGCTCAAGCAACATCGAGGGCACCGCGAGTTTCAAGAGCCTGGACAAGTCGGGCAGCCTCACCATCGAGGGCGACGCGGTGGGCGACACCCTCGACGCCTCGGGCTCGACCACGATAAACGGCGACGCCAACGTGGAGACCAGGTTCGAGTCAAGCGGCTCGATCCGCGTCGGAGGCAGCGTCGAGTCCGGCGGCTTGGTGAGCATCCGGGGACGCATGAAGATACGAGGCTCCGTGAGGGCCCGCCACTTCGAGGCTGAGCTGAGCAGAGACGTCAGCTACATAGAGGGAGGCGTCAAGGCGGAGAGCGTCCACGTCGAGCCGAGGTACGGCCACTGGGATAGGGAGGGACTTCTACGCACAGGCGACGTAGAGGCCGCCGGCGAGGTCTACCTTGAGAACGTGGAGTGCCGCAGCGTCAGAGGCGGAAAAGTTACAATAGGCGACGGCTGTAGGGTGACAGGTGCCGTCGAGTACAGGGACACAGTGAAGGTGAGCCCTGACGCCCACCTGGCGGCGGCGCCTGTGAAGATAGAGTAGGGTAACTGGTTTGACGGATGAAGCCGAGGCGGGGGAAGCCCAGGGAGGCCTGGTTCAGCGCGTACGCAGCGAGTTCGACTTCGTGAAGGGAAACTTCCTCGTCATGGTGGCGAGCTGGCTGGTCCTCGACCTTTTCACCGAGCTGCCCTCGACGTACTACCCCCTCTACGTGGAGGCCCTCGGGGGCACGGCCTCAATAATCGGGCTCATAGGCGCCGCTCAGATGCTGGCGACGGCTTTCGTCCAGATACCGGGGGGCTATCTCACCGACAAGTATGGCCGTAGGTGGCTTATCGCTACCATGACGTTCATCGCGGCGTTCGCCCGGCTCTTCTACGCGTACGCGCCTACCTGGCACTGGATACTCGCTGGCGCCGTGATCGCGGGTTTCTGCGCAATCTACCAGCCGGCGCTCAACGCCATCGTCGCAGACTCCCTCCCCAAAGAGAAGAGAGGCATGGGCTTCAGCATAATCAACCTCATCGCAAGCGTCTCCACCACCCCAGCGCCGCTGCTGGCGGGCTACATGTTCACCATCTACGGCCTCATGCCCAGCATGAGGCTGATATACAAGATGGTGTTCGCGGGTTTCCTCGTAGCTGCGCTGCTCAGGTCGAGACTCAAGGAGACCGTAGAGAACCCGGTCGCAATCAACGTAGGGGAGATGCTCGGCGAGTACCCGGCATCCGTCAGGGAGTCCGTGAACGTGTGGAAGCTCGTGCCCAGGGCCGCTTTCGTGCTGTTCCTGATAAACGTGATAGTCAGTTACGCCGTCGGCCTCTTCCAGCCTGTGATGACTCTCTACATGATAAGGGACCTCGGAATAACCGAGCTGCAACTGAGCTACATCATGACTGCGCTACCCGTGACCATGATCCTGCTGGCGCTACCCGCAGGGAAGCTCATCGACAAGGTGGATAAACGGATACCCATCATACTCTCATTCCTCCTGTGGGGGGCAGCAATAATGCTCCTCGTCTACGGCGACTTCACGAGGCTGATAATATCGATGATACTTGTTGGCATACTTCAGGTGATGATCAACAGCGCCATCTCGGCGTTCTCAGCCGAGCTGGTGCCGCAGGAGCACAGGGGAAAGGTGAACGGCTCACGGGGCTTCTTCTCCATGATCTCCATGGCCATGGGGCAGCTCTCCGGCGGCTGGCTCTACGACAACGTGAGCCACCAGATACCGTTCCTTTTAGAGCTGGTGATCATCGTCCCCGCCATACTCATGGCTTGGCGCTGGCTGGAGGAGCCGAAGGTAGAGGAGCCCTAGACCAGCCTCTTTCCTTCAAGGTAGGCGAGCAGCTCCCGGATACTCTTCAGGATTGTGTGCGGCCCCGCCGCGCCGAGCCTCTGGATACTCTGGGTGCCCGTGAGGACCCCCACGGTGTGGGCGCCGGCGTTCAAGCCCTCCTCGATGCCCTTAGCGGTGTCGTCGACCTTCAGCACCTCACCGGGGCTGGTGATCCCATGCTTTTTCATGGCGTACAGGATCATGGCTGGGTCGGGGCGGGAGGCGGCCACCTGCTCGCTGCAGACCCACCCGTCTATGAGGCCTGACTCTGCCCACCCGAGGTGAGCGACGATGGCCTCGGCGACCTCCGCGGGGAACCCTGTGGAGGCGTAGACGATGACACCGCACTCCCTGAGGAACCTGAAGGTCTCGGACGCCCCGTCCACCTCCTTCACCCGCCCGGTGTTCGCGTTGAGTATTCCCAAGAAGTCCTCGTAGATCGCCTCCGCCTCTTCGCCTCCGAGTTCGCTTATGACCGTCCACTTGTCGCGGCCCCGCTGCTCGTTGAGCACCTCCATGGGCACGTGGACGCCGTGGGCCGTGAAGGCGTCGCTGTAGCTCTTCAGCACCAGAGGGACTCCGTCGACGAGGTCATCCACAGTGGTCCCTGCCATGTCGAAGACCGCGAGACGTATGCGTGTCAAGGCTTCGGCCTCCTAGACGGTCTCCGTCACCTCGTTCAGAGGCTTCCGGGTCGTGTTCTCTGTGAAGACACCCTTATCCGGGTAGCCTAGGGGTGTGACCGCCACGACGTTCTCTTCCAAGGGGAGCCCGAGCGCCTTCTTTACCTCCTCGTTCTGGAAGTCCCCGATCCAGCACGTCCCGAGGCCTTCGGCCCGCGCCGCGAGTATGAGAGGAGTGAACGCGATGGCGACGTCCAATATGAAGCTCATTTCACCCATGTAGCCGCCCCTGCTGTAATCGATCCCCCGGCCTACGGCAACCACCACGGCAGGCGCCTCATCGATCCATGTCTGGCCACCGCACGCCTCGGCTACGCGCCTCTTCTTCTCAGGGCTCTTAACTACGTAAAACTTCCATGGCTGCCGGTTACTGCCGCTGGGCGCCATCCTCGCGGCGTCCATCACCCGTCTGAGGGAATCCTCGGGCACCGGGTCAGGCTTGTATGACCTGATGCTTCTCCGGGTTTTGACTACCTCGTAGAACTCCATTTCATACGTGGATCATTCCACTACGATATATAGTGTAGGTTCACCCCCAGCGGTTCAACAATATAAAGCGACAGCCCCCCCTCCAGCCACGCGATACTGCTTTAGCCTCGCGGCGCGGTTCTCAGATGAGTGAATAGATTGGATTACTTTCCTTCGCTGAAGAAGTACACCGAGCTTCCCGGCCCTATGGGCCACGAGCACCGCGTCCAAGAAGAGTTCATGAAGGACCTCAAACCCTACGCGGACGAGATAAGGAAGACAAACGTCGGCAACGTCATCGCCCACATACCCGGCGAGGGCAGACGCGTCGTGGTGTTCGGCCACGCCGACGAGATCGCGTTCTACACGCTGAGCATCACAGAGGACGGATTCCTCCACATCAGCCGGGGCAGAGCCGACAAGCTAAGCTTCCCATACATCCTCGTGGGCCAGAAGGCGCTGGTTCTGGGCGACGGCGGCGACGTGCGGGGCGCCTTCGTCTCCGCCACGGGCCACGTCCTCACTCCCACTGAGAGGGAGAAGCCTCTGGAGCCCTGGAGCGTCGTCGTAGACATCGGTGCAACCAGCAAGGCGGAGGTCGAGGAGATGGGCATCCACGTCGGCAGCCCAATCATATGGAACCCTGAGACGGAGCGCCTCGGCAACAAGGTGCTCGGCAAAGCCATGGATGACAGGTTCACCCACCCAGTCATAATCGAGCTCGCGAAACGGGTTCAGGGCGAGAAGCTGGGGTGCGACCTCTACCTCGCCTCATCCGTTCAGGAGGAGATCGGGCTCAGGGGCGCCCAGGAGCTATCAAGACACGGCTTCGACGTAAGCCTAGCACTCGACATAGGCATCGCCGGGGACTACCCGCCGCTGCCGAAGGACAGGATGCCGATACGGCTGGGGGATGGACCCGTCATAGCGTACAGGGACGCCGCCATAGTCTACAACATCGACGTCATAAAGGAGCTCAGGGACGCCGCGGAGAGGAACCGTGTCCCGTACCAGCACGGCATATTCGAGCACTACGGCAGCGACAGCGTCGCCATGATCGCGGGAGGAGCCAAGCCCAACCTGCTGTGCGTACCCTGCAGGTACAGCCACAGCCCTATCGAGATGATCCACCTCGACGACATGGAGAACCTGGTGCGGCTGCTGCACGCCTACGTCACCCAGTAAACAATATTCTCTTAACCCTCCCCTCCCACACCTTTTCATGAGTGACGATTTGAAGCCCAGCCGGTACACGTTCCCGCTCATCGCCCTCATACTCATCCTGCTCGCGGCTTCCTACGTCAGATGGGAGGCACCACACGAGGGCTCAACGCCACATGAACCCACAGTAACCGGGTTCACCATGGTCGACCCCTACCCCCTCTACGTCGCCACCTACAATGGGGACTACGGCTTCACAGAGTACCTCGCCACAGGCGTGTCACACCATCTCAGCGACATAACCGTGCCGGGGTGCACCGTATTCTACGCCTGCGGAGAGAATGGAGGACCCCTGATGGGCAGAAACTTCGACTTCCCGAGCAACCCAGCCCTGCTCCTCTACACGGACCCCCCGGACGGCTACGCCAGCGTAAGCATGGTGGACCTCGGCTACTTCGGGTACAGCCTGACCAGCCTCCCCGAGCCGGACAGCCTCGACAGCCTCCTCGCCGCCCCCTACATGCCATTCGACGGCATGAACGAGAAGGGGCTAGTCGTCGGGATGGCGGCGATCCCCGAGA
>JAFGTA010000092.1 GCA_016934355.1 Candidatus Bathyarchaeota archaeon
CCGGGATAATCACCCCGCTGATGTCGCTCACCCGTAACCTCGCGACCTCGATGAGCGGCGTCGACCTCTTCGAGAGGCACCCAGAGCTCACGGCGACACGGAGGGCAGCGCTGATGCTGACGGCGGTCAACGTGAAGACAAAGAGTGTTAGGGGCCCGCCCTTCCAGTACCCGCTTGAGAACCCGGACGACGGCAGCGTAAAAATCAGGCCGGACCTCTGGGACGACGACGAGGCGACGAGGGCTTTCACGAAGCTGAGGGAGAAAGGGCTGGACAGGACTTGGGTGTCGGCGACACTCCCCTACCTCGTAGTGATGACGGCTGGCTACGTCCTCTCCATCGTCTTCGGGGACGTGCTGCTCTGGCTACTCATCCTCTTCACGCTCTAGCCGCGGAGCACTATCTCGCCGGGCCTAGCCCCAGTGATCTTTCCGTCCTTCACCACGAGCTCCCCGTTCACCATGACGTACGGCATTCCAGTCGGGTACGTCACCGAAAGCTCGGGGTGGCCCACGATGCCCATCCCATCCAAGTCGATGAGCACGATGTCCGCGTGCGCCCCCGGCGCAAGCACGCCCCGATCCTTGAGGCGGTACGTCTTCGCGGGCAGCGCCGCGCACTTGTACACGGCTTCCTCGATGGTAAGGAAGTCGCTGTCCCTGACGTACCGTGTGAGGAACTTAGTGTAGCCGCTGAACTGGTCGGGCAGAGGAGTCCCGTAGGGTGGCGCCTTGTTCTCGGTGTCCGCGTCGTCCGAGACTCCCACGTCTAGGCCGACGGCGCCGAGGGGGTGCCTGAAGAACTCCTTCATCTGCTCCTCAGGGCCCCTGTAGTCGGTGTGGCTCGCCCTGCTGTCAGGGTCCTCGACGACGAGGTCGCACAGCGTGTTCCACGGGTCCTTTCCCAGTTTTTCCGAAGCCTCCTTGAGGCTACACCCCGCAGCTTGCGGGTTGCTGTGGGTCACTATGCGGAGGTTCTCCGCCCAGTGAGCGTTGACGCAGGGGTTGACGACGAGCCTCTGGAAAAGCTTCCCGCTCTCGATCTCCTCCCACGCCTTATTCCTGAACTCCTCGACTTTAAGCCACTCCGCGAGTTTCTCACAACTCCCAAGCAGCCTGAGCCACTGTGTGAAGTGGAGGCTGCACAGGTAGGGGAAAGGCTCCCAGCACTCCCACGGGATCACGTCGAAGCCAATGTCCAACCCCTCCCTAACAGCCTCGTCTATGGGCTCAAGCGTAGCCTTGCCGACTGCCTCCCCTATCGCCGGAGTCATTGGGGGCTGCGTGTACCAGCCCGGCGCGAGGTGCGCGACATTCAGTCTGACGCCTGTGGCGCGGGCCGTCTCGATGACCTCCCGTATCCCCTCGATGGGCTCGCTGCTGTAGCCGCCCATCTTGACCTGCCTTCTCCTACCAGTGCGCCTCCAGTGGGGCACGTAGATGCCGCCGTAGTCCTTGAGCACCGAGACGCAGTCATCTATCTCCTTACGGCTCGCGAAGACGTCGGGGTCGTAGTCGAGCCCAGCAGACATGCCCTGACACCCCTCCACCATTCCTTGGTGGATGAGCTCTATCATGTTCTCTACCTCGCGGCTGGTCGCCTCACGCTTGTAGTCCTCTCCCATGACGGCGTGCCTCACAGTGCCGTGTCCTAGAAGCGGCACGTAGTTGATGCCGATGCCCTTCCCCCTGAGCAATTCGAAGTACTCCGCCATGGTGCGGTAGTCGATGGTCCAGCCGTACTTAGCCTGCATCAGCTCGTTCACCTCCTCCACCCGGAGGAGGCTTGGGCCGTGGTATAGGTAGGGGCGGCTCTCGTAGACTTCGTCGAACAGCTGCCCAGGCGGCCTCATGTACTCGCGGATGGGGGCCGGCGATCCCCCGCACTGCCCAGCCACCACAGTGGTGCAGCCCTGCATCACGGCGCTCTCGCAGCCCGGGTACCACGCGAAACCGTTGTCGGCGTGGCTGTGGGGGTCTACGAACCCTGGTGAGACTATGAGTCCTTCAGCTTCGATGACGGTCTCGGCGTCGCCCTCGGCGATGCCAACGTCGATGACCCGACCATCCTTCACCCCGACGGAGCCTTTTCGTGACTTGCTCACCCCGTCAACGATAAGGGCGTCCTTGATCAAAATGTCGTACTCAGCCAACTCTAGTCAAATGTAACATCGCCACAGATAATAAAAGACTGATTCATCAACCCATCCTAAAGATCAGGCTCCAAATGAGGAGAGTCTACGGTGCCTGCAGAGGGCGCTTTGCCCGTAACTCCTCGATGAACAAGTCCAGCTTGCCCGTGAAGTCGCCTGACAGGACCGCCTTCTTGAGGAGATTAAGCATCGCAGCCGGCTTTGCCCCTGTTTCTGCCTCCATGTCCTTGAAGGTGGAGCCAACCATCCCCTCGTTGGTACAAAAGAAGGAGACACTCTTCAGCCCTCGGTGGCGAGTGAGGTAGGCCCTGACGGGGCTCGACATAGTGAATGCCCAGACGGGAGTACCAACGATAACGTGATCGTAGTCATCCGGTTCTTTTTTCGGTGGCTCTATCTCGGGAATCTGTCGCTGGGTGGCTTCTCTGGCGGCTTTAAGCCACTCTATTATACCGCTTCTGTCTTTCTGCTCCTTTATCTCATCCAGGTTTGCATGGAGTCTGGACGCGATCTCCTCGGCGGCCTTCCGTGTCACTCCGGAGCGGCTGTAGTAGACGACGAGGGCCTTCATGCCGAGAGAGACTTGGTCATACACAGTTTAAGTACTACCCCAGATACCCAACCGTAACCTGTCGCCTGCTGACCCTAAGAAAACCTTTTAAATTCAGCCCCGAGTATGAACCCCTGTCGGGGTGAAGTAATTGACAGGTGAATATTTCCTCTAGGCCTAGAGCCGAAACGTATCCGACCCCCGAGTACAGAGAAATCCTCGAAAACATCCGAACCATCAAGCGAGAGGTAACTGTATTCGGCGAAACCAACCCAGGCGTAGAGCACAACAAACTCCTCAAACGATTCGACGCGCTAGAGGAATCCCTCCGCCGCCACAACAGGCAGCTCGGCCACCTTGAGCAGGCGCTCATCAAGGCCGCGAGCACCAAGCTCACCGAGAAGCAGCGGACCATCCTACAGTGGCTGGTGCACAGCTACGCAGACGCGGCGGTGTATACGGTGCTCATCAACAGGCTCTCGGACGAGCTTGGGATACCCGAGTCCACCGTGCGGTGGAACCTGAAGGGGCTACGGGAGGCAGATCTAATCAACGCAGGCACCAAGGACAACAAGGGTGTGCCCGTGTCGCTGACCGTGATGGGCCGCATCATGGCCAGCTGCTCGGTGCTGGGAGACTAAGAAACAATTTTAAACCAGAGACGGAACGTGGTGTTGAGGCAGCATGAGCGTGGAAGCCTACATAATGATGAACCTAAAATCTGGTTCCGAGGACGAGGTCTGCGAAGCCCTCACCGTGTACAGCGAGGTGGAGGAGGTAGCCATCATCTACGGGGAATATGACGCAATAATCAAGGTCAAGACAAGCGACATGAAGTCCCTAGACAAATTCATCATCGAGAAACTCAGGGCACTACCCAACATCTTCCTAACGGCGACAATGCTCATCGCCAAGCAGTACAAGTAGGCGGATACAGACCGCCCAACCTCTTTCTTCTATCCCCATACCCTTAAATCATAGAGTTAACGGCTCATCAAAGGTAGCAGGAAGAGAGTGAAAAGAGGTGACAGCCGTTGACCCGCAAAGTAGGAACCAGGTTCCGCGACACATACACAGAGTCACTGGCGTCGCTCTCGTTCAACCTTACCGGCCTTCTTGCGGGCGGCCTACTCTCCATATACTTCAGCCTCTTCAAGGAGTATAGCTGGGCCTTCATACTCTACCC
>JAFGTA010000093.1 GCA_016934355.1 Candidatus Bathyarchaeota archaeon
CGCGAGATGCATAAGGCGATCTGCAGCGACTGCGGAAAGGAGTGCGAAGTCCCGTTCAAGCCCACCGAGGGTAGACCTGTCTACTGCCAAGAGTGCTTTGCCAAGCACAGGCCGCCGCGCAGGTACTAGTATCGTTTCAGTGTGTATTGACACACAATATTCTTCATTTTCTATGAGTAAACGATGTTCAGCCGTTTCCTTGATGGTGTGTAACGGCTCAGCCCTATGATACGTGTGTTAACGTTTTTTCTGAGTGGGTTTATTCAATAACACTGGTGATGGAGCTTTCCCTCACATCATTTATATTTCGCCTGCCCTAATCTTTCTCCGCTAGACAGGAAGATTGAGACTATTGTGTATATTAGTCTGAGAAAGGTCTCATACTCGGCAGGTCTAGCGGAGTTTATGGAGGAAAAGCCATGGTAGAAAACCCTATACAGATATACGACACCATGACCCGGCGGAAACGCCGGTTCAAGCCGATTATCCCACCCACTGTAACCATGTATGTCTGTGGACCCACCGTCTACGGGGACCCCCACATCGGCAACCTGCGGACGTTCACCAGCGGCGACCTGATACGCAGGTGGCTTGAGTACAGGGGCTACCACGTGAAGTACGTGATGAACATCACTGACATCGAGGACAAGACCATCAGGGACAGCGGCGCAGCCGGTAAGACCCTGAAGGAGTTCACGGACCACTACACGGGCGTCTTCCTCCGCGGGCTCGACCTGCTGAACATCAAGCGGGCGACGGCTCACCCACGGGCCACGGTGTACGTGCCCCAGATGATCGAGTTCATTGAGACGCTTGTGGAGATGGGGGTCGCCTACGACGCCGAGGACGGCGTATACTTCGACATCGACAAGTTCCCCAACTACGGAAAGCTCAGCGGCATCGACCTCAGTAAGACTGAGCGGACAGAGCGAGTCGCCGCCGACGACTACGACAAGGAGAACGCCCAAGACTTCAGCCTCTGGAAGAAAGCCACACCCGAGGAACTTGAGCGAGGCATATTCTTCGAATCGCCTTGGGGTAGAGGCCGCCCCGGCTGGCACATCGAGTGCAGCGTCATGAGCAAGGAGCTCCTAGGGGACACCATCGACATCCACGCGGGCGGCGAGGACCTGGCGTTCCCCCATCACGAGAACGAGGTGGCGCAGAGCGAGACAGTCACAGGGAAGCAGTTCGCCCGGTTCTGGCTCCACATGAGGCACCTCATGATCGGAGGAGGCAAGATGAGCAAGAGCCTCGGCAACTACGTGAGCTTCGACGACATACTGGAGAAGAATTCACCGGATGCGCTGCGGTACTTCTACATCAGCACCCAGTACAGGCGGCCCCTGAACTTCACGTGGGCGAGCATGGAGAGCGCCCAGAACACCATCGACCGCCTGGAGAACACGCTTGACCTCATCGACAACGCGTTGAAGGGCCCAGACGACAACTTGGACTACGGGCCGAGGGAGGCTGGCCTACTCGACACGGTTACAGTCGAGAAACAGGCTTTCATCGACGCCATGGACGACGACTTCAACACGCCGATAGCGCTGGGACACCTCCACGCCATAAGCTCTGCGATAAACGAGTACCTGACAAAACCGGCGAACAAAGGCGTCCTCAGTGAGGCCGGCGACACCTACAGGGAGTTGCTGGCGGCTCTGGGGCTCTTCGAGAAGCGTAGCGCAGGCGGAGACGAGCTCACAGAGAGACTCGTCACAATGATCACGGACCTCAGGCAGGAGCAGAGGCTGGAGAAGAACTACGCCTTCGCCGACCAGCTCAGGGACAGGCTCGCCGAGGCCGGCGTCGAGATACAGGACACCGGCGAAGGCACAACCTGGAAGGCGACAAGGTAACCGCGTCTCTGTGACCTTTTTTGATCATCTCAACTGGCAGCCGGGTCACGCTCAGGGACTATACAGATGGTGACCGTGGCCACTACGTCTCATGGATACGTGGCGACGGCCTGTGGAAGAGGTATGACGCCCCATGGGAGCCCATGGAGGGGCTGCTCGACAGGTTCCCGGGCTTCCTCGATGAGCAGGCTGACCCGCGAGTCCGCGCAGTCATCGAGGTGGAGGGCAGGCCCGTCGGGTGGGTGAGCAGGTACGGCGAGGAGAGCCACCCAGACACCTGTTATGTGGGGATTGACATCTGCGTCGACGAGTGCCTCGGGAAGGGCGTAGGCTATGAGGCGCTGGGCCTCTGGGTCGACTACCTCTTCGGCCATGGGTTTCACAGGGTTGCTTTGAAGACTTACTCGTTCAACCCCGCGATACAGCGGCTGGCTTTGAAACTGGGCTTCCGGTTCGAGGGCGAGGAACGCGAGGTTCATCTTTGGGAGGGTGAATGGGTGAGCCGACTCGTCTACGGCGTTCTCAGCGATGAATGGCGCTGCCCCAAGCTCAGGCACGAGGCTTGATCCTAACCTATTTTTCCGCAGTGGAACGTCCAGTCGCCGGGGTACACCGTGGGCTGGAACCTCGTGTCGAATATCACCGACCTGTAGGGCGCGTACAGCTCCTCCAGCACCCTCCCGGCTGGGTCCCTGAGTATGCCCAGCCTCTCCCCCTTCTCAACTATCGACCCCAGCTCGCATGTGTTGTACATGACGCCGCCCCCCGAGGTCTTAGGCCACGTGCTCTCGGGGGCGACGTGCTGCCTCAAACCCTGCCCAACGGGCTCGCCCTGAAGAAACCCGAGTCCTATGAGTATGTTCCTGACGCCTGCGACGCCAACCTGCACAAGCTCCTCCCAGAGCCGGCCTCCGCCGCCGAGCTCTGGGCCTATGCAGGGTATGCCGCGTAGACCGGTCTGGATGCTGAGGCTTCCCATCATGTGGCTTCGGGTCCGCACCCCGCCGAGGACGGGTACGCCCTGCCCGAAGAGCGTGTAGAGCCGCCTGTTCTGGGTGCCAACTATCTTGTCGGTCTCCTCGGTGCCTCGCGCGTGTATGTACCGGGCCATGAAGGCTTTGCCTCCCTCGTGGAGGTCCAGAACCGCGTCGCTGCCTTCGACCACGTGCTCCCACAGCTGGGCGGCTACACGCTCGGTGAGCAGCCCGCCGGGGTTCCCGGGCCACACCCTGTTCATGTTGAGGTTCTCGTAGCCTACGGCTGGAGGCGTGATGCGGCCCGCGGCGTTGAACGCGAGGGGGTTAGACACCGGAACGGCGACGACTGAGCCGGACAGCTCCGCGGGGCTGAGGGAGTCGATGATCCTGTTGATGATCTCCATGCCGCTGTACTCGTCGCCGTGCTGGACGCCCAGCAACGCCACCCTCGGCCCCTCCTTGGAGCCGTTGACGGCCCTTACCCAGACGCCTATCGCCCCGCCGTCTGGGTAGCTCGCTACCCCCGTCTGGAAGGTGGCTTTCTCGCCTCGCCCCACGACTCTGTCGAAGACCCTCATGCCTGCTCGTCTCTTCATTGCGCCACGGTTTGAAGACTTTTATCCTCTGGGCAGGGTGTCAACCATATGACGAGTTTCAACGTGGAGAAGCAGGCGTGCCTCGACTGGCTTATGGAGAACTCGGGTGAGATGTACCGTATGAGCGACACCCTGTTCAAGTGGGCGGAGCCCGGGCTCAGGGAGTACAGGAGCAGCATGCTACTCGCCGAGTATATGGAGAGGCATGGCTTCGCCGTAGAGAAGGGAGTCAGCGGCATGCCCACCGCCTTCACATGCACGTGGGGCGACGAGGGGCCCGTCATAGGGTTCTTCGCCGAGTACGACGCCACGCCGGGGCACAGCCAGA
>JAFGTA010000094.1 GCA_016934355.1 Candidatus Bathyarchaeota archaeon
ACTCCAAGGAGCACCTGACGCTCCAGCTCAGTGAGCTGGGGCTCCCCCACCCCGAGACCATGATAACCGAGAGCGTCGAGAAGGCGCAGGGGTTCGCTGAGAGGCTGCTCGACGACGGACGAGAGGTTGTGTTGAAGCCTATCTGCATGGCCCGCGGCATGGGCGTCATGAAGCTCAGCAGGATACGGGGAAGGGAGGACCTCCTCCAGTTCCTCGTCTGGTACACAAGGAGCCACGCCGAGGGCGTATTCTACCTCCAAGAGTTCATACCCAACCAGGGCTACGACATAAGGCTCTTCGTCATAGACGGCGAGGTCGTGGGCAGGGAGAAGCGGTCCAACCCGGAGGACTTCAGGTACAACGTGGCTGTGGGGGGCTCGGCAGAGCCGTTCGATGACCCTGTGTACGATGACCTCGCCGTGAGGGTCGCGGACGCGGCGGGGCTGAAGATAACTGGCCTCGACATACTGCCGAGGGATGACGGGGAGCCTTTTGTGCTTGAGGCGAACTGTTTCCCGGGCTACAAGGCGTTGATGGAGACCACGGGGATACCGATCCACGAGCTCATCGTGGACTACTTCATGAGGCTGCTGAGCCTTTAGAGATATTTTTAAACATCCTGCGGTATGGGATGTCTGTGAACTGACATGCCGTTCTGCACTAACTGTGGAGCAGACATCGAGGAGAACCAGAAGTTCTGCCCCAACTGTGGAACCAGGAACGAGAGAGCCTTCGCTCAGGCTGAGACGCAGACCACTGCGCATCCGCCTCCACCGCCGCCACCAGCGGCGACAGCTGAGCCCGTTGAGACCGCCACGCCTCTGCCGCCGCCCCCGCCTCCGGGGAGCGAGAGCCACATCCCGCCGCCCAAGAAGGGGCTACTCGGTAACGTCGATATCGACCGCGAGGACCTTGAGAAAGGCGTTGAGAAGGGTGTGGAGACGGCGAAGAAGGGGCTGGGCGCAGCCTTCAACATGGCGCGACGCGGCCTCAAGCAGGGCGCCGAGCTCGCCGGTAAAGGCATAGAGGCTGCGAAGGACACCATCGAGGAGAGAAGGGGAGAGCAGGAGCCTCAACCCGACGGGCAGAAGGTCTGCCCCCACTGCGGACAGGCGGTACAGGGCGCCAGCAAGTTCTGTAACCAGTGCGGCCATAAGATAGAGTAGCCGCCTCTCTCTTTTTCACCTGTTTTTTACTGTTTTAACGGCGTGTTTTCTCTGGTAGTAGTACAGCCCCTGGAGCGTCGCGTACTGGTATACGGCTGTGACGACGGTGGAGAACTGCTCGATATAGAACAGCAGGACGTTGAGCGCCAGAAGCGAGACGAGGAGCGCGGCGGAGCCCAGCTCGACGCCCCACCTGTCCCTCCTTAGGAACAGCATTGATGCGCTCAGCGCTAACGCGAGCCCTACGGCGCCGTCTAGGACGATGTGCATCGTCGCCCAGAACATAGCGTTGTGGGAGGCGGAGGGGAGGTCGGAGACGACGGCGGCGAGGTACTCTTCCCTGAGCTGGGTGTCCCCGGCGATGTCGTTGTAGTCTATGAACCTGAGGAAGCTTGGTATGCCCAGCAGTATGAGGCTGATGACGAGGAACGCCTTCACACTTCCACGTGTACAGTATCTCCTCTCAACCATGTTACACGCGTCGATGACCCTGTCGAAGAGGTTGGGCTTCTCGGGGGCGACCTGAAGCGTGTCTGACTCTATGAAGTCCATGAGCTCCACCGCCAGGCTTCTGAGGCTTGGGCTGCTCGTCTTCTCCAGTATCCGGCCAAGCCTGAGCCGCATGTCCTCGTGCTCCTCGGGCTCAAGGCTGTGGTCGAGCACCTCGCCGAGGGTGTCCAGCACGGCGTAGAGCTCACCCCTCGCGTCCAGGGTGGGCTCCTTGCGTATCTTCAGGTAGAGGAGAGTCGTCACAAGGAAGAAGGCGTAGATGATGGGAGCCGCGGCGGGGTAGAAGTAGTCGTTACTCTGGGTGATGAACTTCCCGACCTCGTCAATGAACAGCCCGATGCCCAAGCCGGAGAGGATGGCGCCCCACGTCAGTGCCCACCGGTTCGCGTATATGATGGGCAGAAGGCTCCCCGCGAAGAGGAGGACGCCGCCGTAAAGCACATGGGCTATATGGAGCGTCGAGTTCCCGAGCTGAGGGTACCCCGTCAGCTCTAGGATCATCCGGGTCACGCAGACGCTGGCGGCGAAGCTGAGGAGCATGAGCTGGAGATATGTTTCGACCCTGTTCCTCTTCACAGGCGCCCAGATGCGGCTTACTATTTGACTCATCGATCAAGTTATCGCTAGAGTTATGATAAATCTGTTTTGACTGGAGCGGTGGGTCTACTTGCGGTCCACCTTGTCGACGTCGACGAGGACGACGATGAAGGCGTTGACCATCACGACGCCGTGGGAGCGAGCCTCCTCAGCCGTCTTCTCTGTGGGGAACTCCAGCCCGCCCTTAACTACGGTGATCCGCCTCTTTCCCTCTGGGAGCACGCCAAGTACGGCCTCACAGTCCACCTTATCGGGGTTCGGGGCGGCTACGGTCACGTCCACCATGAGCGCCTCCTCCATCTCGGAGAAGCTGCCGAAGCTGAACAGGCTGCCCAGCCCCACCATGCTGCTGTGGCTGATGGCGTCCTTCACCGCACGCTGAGCCGCCTTCGTCTCGTCCATCCCGTGGAGGTCCACGCCCGTCCCTACCTCTACGAGGTATCTTCTGTAGTCCATAACATTCAATTGGAGACACGGGTGTCGATTATAAAGTGTATCGAGGCTGGGAACAGTTAATAGCTGGTTCCGGGTGTTCTTTCAGAACAACGTGATAGATGCCGGGGGAATGGTGTGTGGCTGAATCAAAAGGGTTGATTGCGGATAAGATCAGGGAGTTCCTGCGGGAGGACATAGGCTACGGTGACATTACGTCCCAGGCACTCATCCCCGAGGGACAGAACGCTAAGGCGCGCCTATTCTATAGGGAGCCGGGCATAGCTTCAGGCATCACGGAGGCGTCACTCGTCTTCGAGGTTCTCGGGTGCAGTGTGAAGCAGCTCGCCCACGACGGCGAGGCGGTGAAGCCGGGTCAGACCCTGGTGGAGGTGGAGGGACCCGCCGCCGCCATCCTCTCGGGGGAGCGCACAGCCCTCAACATCGTGGGCAGGATGGCGGGGATAGCGACGACTACAGCCAGGATCGTGCAGGACGTAGCTAAGAGGAACCCGGGCACCCGCGTCGCGGCCACGCGTAAGACCCTGCCGGGGCTCAGGGACCTCGATAAGAGGGCTGTTGAGCACGGCGGAGGCGACCCCCACAGATTCAGGCTCGACGACTGCGTGCTCATCAAGGACAACCACCTGGAGCTGGTGCCCTCTATCACGGAAGCCGTGAGCAGGGCGAGGGGTAGGGTCAGCTTCACCAAGATGATCGAGGTCGAGGTCCGGTCCCTGGGGGAGGCGGAGGAGGCTGCGAGGGCGGGGGCGGACATCATTATGTTTGATAATATGAGCCCCGGCGAGATGCGTGGATGCCTCGCAGAGCTGGAGAGGAAGGGGCTCAGGGAGGGCTTCATCTACGAGGCGTCGGGAGGCATCACCGCGGAGAACGCCGGCGACTACGCCGCGTCGGGCGTCGACGTGATCAGCCTAGGCGCCCTCACCCACAGCGTCAGGAGCCTCAACGTGAAGCTCAAGATAGAGATGGTATAGTTGCTTAACGACCTTCAACGCAGGATACTGGAGCTCAAGGAGGAGAAGAACGCCGTCCTCCTAGTGCACAACTACCAGATACCGGAGATACAGGATATCGGCGACTACCTCGGTGACTCGCTGCAGCTCTGTAGGCAGGCTCAGCGCGTCAGGGACGCCGAGCTCATCGTGTTCTGCGGCGTCGACTTCATGGCGGAGACAGCTGCCATACTGAACCCGGACAAGAAGGTGGTAATACCGAGCCAGCGGGCTTGCTGCCCCATGGCGGCGATGCTGCCCGTGGAGAGGCTCAGGGAGCTGAAGAGGCTGCACCCCGGCGCCGAGGTGTGGGCGCACCCCGAGTGCGAACCCAAGTTCCAAGACCGAGCCGACTTCGTGCTCTCCACCGGGGGCATGGCGAAGAGGGCGGTGGAGTCTGAAGCCGAGGTCTTCATCGTGGGCACCGAGGTGGGCATGGTTGACAGGCTCAGCAGGGAGCACCCCCACAAGACGTTCCTGCCAGCCAAGAAGTTCGCGGAGTGCGCAGCCATGAAGCGCATCAACCTAGACAACCTCTACGAGGCGCTGCATAGGGAGCAGCACGTTGTGACGGTGCCCGAGGAGATAGCCGATAAGGCGAGGGTCTCCATCGAGCGGATGCTTAAGATGAGCTAGGGGCAACCCTTTTCACCATCCATCAGCCTCATTTGGTGTCGAGGATGGGAAATGTCTGTCATCGAGTTCATGGGCAAGAAGCCGAAGGTTCACCCCTCGGTGTTCCTGGCCCCAGGTTCATGGGTAATAGGCGACGTCACGCTGGACGAGGACGTCAACGTCTGGACAAACGCAGTCATCAGGGGCGACGACGATACCGTCAGGATAGGCGCCCGCACAACTGTTCTGGAGGGGTGCCTCATAGAGGCGCCAACGGGGAACCCCGTGGAGATCGGGTCAGACGTCATAGTCAGCCACGGCGCAACCGTCCACGGCGCCAAGGTGGGCGACGGCGGCATCATCGGCATCGGCGCCATAGTGCTCGACAAGGCGGTCATAGGAGAGGGCTCCATCGTGGGCTCGGGCGCCCTGGTCTCCCCTGGGACCGAGATACCCGCCAACCAACTAGCGCTCGGTGTGCCGGCGAAGCCGGTCAGGGAGTGCAAGGAACGGGAGATCGAGTACATGCGCAAGGAGCATGAGAGGACCCTCAGCAAGGCAAAGGTCTACAAGAAAATCTACGGGGACGAGTGACAGGAAGCACACAGCTACGCCTCCAACCTGATTGTTAGTGATTAATTTCTGAAACACACACTTCCTTATCTTGGATAATAAGAGAGATGAATTCCAGGAAGGTCAGCATCTGTCCGGAACTGGTCGTGCCCTAAGGTCTAAGAGACTATTCCTAGCTACAGTGATGGGTCTAGTAGTTCTCTCATTCCTGTTTGTTCACACTGACGCGACTGATGCCGGTAAGAGTTCAGTGGCTCGGAACATGGAAAGCATAGAACCGAAAATAGAGCTAGACGGGGAGGTTCTTGGCTATTTCAGTGATCCCGGCGAGGAGCCTGCTGATGTCGACCTGATGCAGGTCTTTTTCTGTATCAAACTGTCCAACGCGAGCGACCCAGTGAACATGGGCCTCCTTCAGGTACCCATTACCTATAGGACTGTGAGGGGAGAGGCGCTCATCTTTGACCCCGATGGTAGAGTCGTGAAGATGCTGGTCGTCGAAGGCGACGAGGACATGATTCTCGAGAAGGGGGAAAGGTTCGAGGTGATCATCGATCTGAGGGAGATAGACGGAGAACGGATGACGCCCCCGCAGGAGGAGGTGTACCCCCATCCACTGGAGCCGTTCATAATCACGTTACATCCACCAGGTTGCCCGATCTTCGAGATCGAAAGAGTTGTACCTACGGTTAATTCGACAGTTACGAGGATCGCATAGAATCTCTACATGAAGCTATTCGCCGAGAAGTAGCTCAGTTTCTCTTGTTGTGTTTGAAGGTGAACGCCGAGGGGCATATGTCGTTCAGAGTGCAGCCCTCGCAGTCCGGCTTCTTGGCGTTGCACACCCTTCTCCCGTGCTCGATTAGTAGGTAGTTGGCGGCGAACCACTTCTCCCGTGGGATCAGCTCCATGAGGTCACTCTCCACCTTGTCCCTGTTCTTCTCCCCGGTGAGACCCAGTAGCTTGCTTAGCCTTAGGACGTGGGTGTCCACGGCGATGCCCACCGTCTTGTTGAACGCCCCCGAGAGCACGATGTTCGCGGTCTTACGGGCCACTCCCTTCAGCTTCACCAGCTCCTCCATGGTGTCCGGGACGACGCCGCCGTACTCCTCGACGATGGTGGCCGCCGCCGACTGGATGGCCTCCGCCTTCCTGTTGAAGAACCCGCTGGACCGTATGTCCTCGATGAGCTCCTCACGTGGGGCGTGGGCGTAGTCCGCCGCGGTCTTGTACTTCTTGAAGAGCCTGGCGGTGACCTTGTTGATCTGCTCGTCGGTGCTCTGGGCGCTGAGGATCGTGGCGACCAGCAGGTCGAGGGGCGTCGACCAGTTTAGGACGGTGCCCTCGACTCCCGGGTAAGCCTCCTCCAGTCGCCTGATGATCTCCACGGCGCGTTCACGCTTATCCATGCATCTGGATCGACGGCGGCGCCATAAAAGCCTTGAAATCCTTTATCACCCGCCCACCCAAAGCTAAAAGTGAGCGACTTGTTCTGGAAGAGAAAGAAGGAGGAGCCGAGGGAGAGGCTGCCTCCGAGGCAGCGGTGGATACCCAAGATACTCGGCTGGGGCGTGGACCACCCCGGTATCGCGCGCACACTACCTGACATAGCGAGGGAGGAGTGGAGCCTCGAAGTCACCGGCGAAGTAGAGAAGCCCCAGACCCTCGGCTGGGTGGAATTCACTGCTCTCCCCCAGACGGCGTCTGTGAGCGACTTCCACTGCGTCGAGACGTGGAGCGTCAAGGACCAGAGGTGGGAGGGAGTCAGGTTCACCGACCTCATGGAGACGGTAAAACCCACCAAGGAAGCAAAGTACGTCTCCTTCGAAGGTTACGATGGCTACACGACGAGCCTACCCATCAAGGAGCTGATGGGAGAGGACGTGGTACTGGCTCACAGGCTCAACGGGGAGGATCTGCCTCAGCCTCTGGGCGGACCCATGAGGCTGGTGGTGCCTCACAAGTACGCGTACAAGTCGCCGATGTGGCTGAAAAAGATAGTATTCATGGGTCGGGACAAGCTGGGGTACTGGGAGTCAGGGGTGTACAGCAACTCGGCTGACCCCTGGCGTAACGACAGGCACAGGCTACGCTGATCGACGGAAGAAACGTGCCGCGGGGAGTAGAGTGGCAGAAAAATAGTTTTAACCCCTTTTTTTGGGAAATAATGACAGTATTTACTCGCTGGATGGACTTTGTATTTTAAAGGAAAATGCTTTTAACCTTTTATTATGCTTATCTTACGCACCAGCGTAAAAACTACATATAGAGGAGTCAAAATGGAGAGATCTAACACCGTTTTCATCGGAAAGAAGCCAGTCCTCAACTATGTCCTAGCCTGCATGACACTGTTCAAGAGCGGTCACGAGGAGATTATCGTGAAGGCGAGGGGCCGAAGCATCAGCCG
>JAFGTA010000095.1 GCA_016934355.1 Candidatus Bathyarchaeota archaeon
TCGGTGCTGGGAACGGCGTACGGCGTCTACTACCTAGTGGTGGGGTCGGCGTTCTTCGTGTCCAACACCGTGGTCGGCGCCCTCTGGCAGAGCCAGGGGCTCTGGGCGTCCAGCCTCTACAGCGTCGCCCTCTGCTTAGCAGCGTTTCTTGGGCTCACGCTGTTCACCAGAGGTTCCTAGGCGCCTCATACCTTCCAGTCCAGCTCGGGGCTTCTCCGCCTCACAAGCACATGCATCAGGCTGATGACTGACATGAGGAACCAGGCGGGGTTGTAGAGCAGGAAATACGCCGTGTACTCCACCACGTTGAACCTGTAGCCGAGGCGCCTCGACGCCAGGAACAGGAGGACGCCCGTACCAACGAAGCTCACGGTTGCGGCAGTCATGGTCTTCACGGCGACGAGGAAGACTGTGATTGCGTAAACTGGGGGCACGAGGATGACGTTGAGCCCGGAGAGAAGCATGAGCGCCAGGGACAGCAGCTTCATGTAGAGGCCGTTGGGGAGCAGGAAGCTCGTCACGATGAGCGGCGCGCTGGGGAAAATGATGAGAAACGCAGCCGCGAAGACGTGGGGGTTCCTAGCGGCGTTCACCAGCAGCGCGCGGATGTGCCCCGTGACCCAGTGAGCCTGTCCGACGCCCCACCGCCGCCTCTGCCTCACCCAGCGCCGGAGCGACGGGTCCACCGCGTTATTGACCTCGATGTCATCCGCGAACCGGTAGCTCACCCCGAGGCTGTACGCCTTAAACGCCATCTCAAGGTCCTCGCATATCGCCTTAGGGAAGCCGCCTAGGCGCTGAAGGGTGCCGCGGCGTACCGCGAAGGCTGCGCCGTTTATCTGGGGGCTCCTCCCCAGAAGCCTGCTGAACATTAGGTTGGTTAGGCTGCTACTCAG
The DNA here is from genome assembly GCA_016934355.1 of Candidatus Bathyarchaeota archaeon. The sequence continues at coordinate 897 of JAFGTA010000095.1, forward strand.
GTAGTCGTAGCTCACGAGCCTAGCTAGCGGCGAGTCCACGGCTATGAGCTTCTTGATGTCCACAAGCTCATACGTGTCCAGAGCCTCGACGACCAGCCCGAGGAAACCCTCCTGATGAACCTCCACGTCGGCGTCCAGGAAAAGAATGTACTCGCCGTCCGTCTGCGGCACGGCGCCGTTCAGGGCGTCGACCTTGCCCACCCGCTCCTCGTTGAAAATGAACCTCGCCTCAGGGTGCCTCTCCTGGAGCCCACGGGTCTCTGGGAGGGTTTCGTCCACAATCACCAGCACTTCTTTATCGGTGTAGGGGTCTAAGCGCAGCGCCTCCAGCAACGGCTCTAGGTGTCTGGAGCCCCTGTAGACGGGGATGAGGACGCTGAGACCCGCCACCGTGTATCACTAGCGATAACTAGTGTGGTATGAATGAGAGCACCAATTTAAACTCTATCACAGCGAAAAGCAGGAAAGATTAGGGCTTGAAGCCCATTCGTTTGAGGTCGGCCTCGGCTGCGATGTACCCGAATCCCGCCCAGCCGTCGAGGGCGAGTATCTCCCGGAGCACCCCCGCGGCCTTATCCTTCTGCCCGGTGTAGCCGTACCAGTTGGCGACGCCGTACCCGGTGGTCACGAGGCCGAGGGCGCCCTGCCCACGAGCCTTCTCCATGAGAGCCTCGGGCGTCGTCTGCCCCTTGTACATGAGTAGGCAGTCATGGTAGTTTTGGTTCTCGATGATGTCCATCTCGGGGCCAACCTTCTCAAGCAGCTTTTCAGCCTCACCTTTTCTGCCGAGCCGCCGCAGAGTCATGTAGGTCCAGTGTGCTGTCGCCACGTACTTGTCGTCGATCTCGCTGACCTTCAGGCACTCCCTGTAGGCTCGGAGCGCCTTCTCAAGGTCACCCATGAGGTAGTAGCTGAGGCCGAGGTGATACCAGACGTTAAAGTAGAGGGAGCTCACCGGAACGCCCCGCGGGTTGGGTATGCCGTCGGGCTCCACCTCGTCAGGCATCTTCACCATGAGCTCGGCGGCTCTCTCGAAGTCCTCCGCAGCCCTCTCAAAGAGGCGTAGGGTTACGAACCTGTGCCCCCTGTGCCTGTAGAGTTTAGCGTTGGAGGGGTGTTTCCTCAGCCCCATGCTGTAGACGGCTACGGACTCCCTGTACCTCCCCAGGTAGGCTGTGCGCCTCCCAAGCCAGATGATCTTGTCGGGGCTCTCAGGGTCCTTCTCCCACTCCTTGAGGGCCTCCTCATAGAGCTGAGTCTGCTTCTCCAGCGAGTCTGGTTGAAGGGACATACGATAGAGGGGGTCCCCCCAGAGGCTGAACGCCTCCGGTTCCCCCGGCAGAATTCTTGTGTTCATGTAGACACCGAAACAGGAGTAGAGACCATTCGACGGGTTATAAGCTGTGGGAATACATCTTTAAACGTCGTCGAGACTTGTATGAGGATTATCGGAGAAGGTTAGATTTGGAGAGGGTTACTAGAAACAGGGCGGCGGTAGCGCTTGCGGTCTTCTCGTTCTTCATGGTGGTCGCCATGGCGGCCATCTTCATGTGGGAGCCCGGGACGCCGGTGACCACCGGCAGGAAAGGCACCATAGGAGTCATCGAGATACAGGGAGTCATCGATGAAACCGAGTACACCAACATACTGTCGGCCGCTGTCGAGGAGGCGATTAACGACGCCAGCGTAAAGGCCGTGGTACTGGAGATCGACTCTCCCGGCGGCACCGCCTACATGGTGGAGCAGGTGTACCTCGACATCTTGGCGCTGAAGGAGGTGAAGCCGGTGGTAGCCTCGGTGTCCACCGCCCTCTCGGGGGGGTACTACATCGCCGTCGCGGCGGACGAGATATACACACTGCCCACCGGGCTGGTAGGCAACGTCGGCGTCATAGGCGTCGGCCCCGGCTTCCTCGTACCCAGCGAGTTCACCTTCGAGACGGGCCCCCACAAGATAACGGGGTTCAGCCCCGCGCAGTTCCCGTTCAACTTAAGCAAGGCGCTTGACAGCTTCGCCACAGCCGTGAAGGAGGGCCGGGGTATTAGGCTTAAACTGCTGCCCAACGAGTTGAAGATGGGCACCGTATTCCTCGGCACGGAGGCGGTAAACCGGGGCCTCGTTGATGGGATCGGGAGCAGGCAGGCTGCAATAAAGCACGCAGCCGAGAAGGCCGGGCTTGCGTCCTACGAGGTGGATAGCTTGGTTGCGAGGGTCGCGGACACTACGGTGACGCTTAACCTAGAGTACCCAAGCATAAAGGACCTTAACGAGGCGAACCCGCCGCCAGCCCTCTACTACATCTACATGCCAAGAGACATCGTGATGGAGAACGGGGAGGTGGCGGGGACCGTCGAGGCAAACGAAACGGAGACCAAGGTAATTGGACAGGTGGTTGTGGACAAGAGTCACGGCAACATGGTGAGCCCCTACGTCCTCGACCTGCTGTCGGCTGAGCTCGCCAAGCGAAGCATATTCGTCGGATACAGCAGCAACTGGGACAAGGTGAAGGACGCCCTCGGCAACGCCACGTGCCTGTTCATCGTGGCGCCTACGCAGAGCTACAGCTACGAGGAGTACGAGGCGATAAACGAGTTCGTCGAGGGCGGCGGCATGCTCGTGTTCCTCAGCGACGCCAGCGTAGAGTTCCTGAACACGAACGTAATGCAGGGAGCGGTGAACAGCCTCGCCAACCACTGGGGCCTCCACTATGGAAAGGGATACCTCTACAACATGGCTAACTACCACGGCTTCTACAGGAACGTGAAGGTCACCCAGTTCGAGGACACTTTCCTAACCGAGGGCGTCGAGGAGCTCGTCTTCTTCACATCAACCTACCTGAGTACCACGGACGCCGACGCCGCGTACGCGTCGTACAGCACCTACAACTCGGTGTCAGAGGCGAGCAGGGTCTACGCCACTGTCTCCGTCATAGACGAGGGTAACGGCACCGTGGTCGCCTTCGCTGACATCACGTGGCTAATGGAGCCCTGGGTCTACACAGGGGACAACTACAGGCTCGCCATGAACCTCATCGAGGCCATTGCAGAGCTAAGCTAGACACTACTTTTAACTGGCCTCAACGAGGCCGTTGTTTAGTAATAACGGGTGACACCCTCGGCGTCGAGGGGCTAGCCCTGAGACAGCTGGTAGGCTAGGGCTAGGTAGACCTTCGCCGTCTTAACGAGGCTGTCCACATAGACGAACTCGTCTGGGCCGTGGGCGCCCTTACCGGTGGGGCCGAACCCTATGGTCTGGATGCCTGCCTCCCTGTAGAGACGGCCGTCAGTGCTGCCCGCCCACTCGACGTATAGCTCGGGCTTGGTGTTCAGCGCCGCGGGCACCGCCTTCATGAACGCCTTACCAAGAGGGGTGTCGGGGGGCGTGAAGTTAGCGGGTGTATAAGTCCAGTTGCCTGCCTCGTCCTTGGGGGCTACGAGCTCCCACCTCCAGTCGGGGTCGCCCTCACCAGCCTTGTCCAGATCAGCCTTGACCTCGGCGACAACATCGTCGGCGGTCTCCCCGACGATGAGGCGCCTGTCGACTGTGATGGTACACTCCGCAGGCACCTGGTTGCTCACGGTGCCGGCGTGGATTATATTGACGCTCTGCATGGGGTGACCTATCCACTCGTGGAACTTGTCGATGTGGTGCTCAAGCGCCAGCACGCCTTTGCTCGCCTTGGCAATGGCGTTGATGCCCGTGGTCCGGGCCGCCGCTGTGTGGGCGGCTCTACCGTAGAACTTGACCTGGAACCCGAACATGCCGCGCTCCGCGACCCTGACCCTGAGGTTGCTCTGCTCGCCGATCACCGCGTAGTCGGGGCGCCTCATCTCGCCCTTCACAATCTTGTCAACCAGCACCTTGCTGCCGTACTGGGCGCCCCTCTCCTCATCCGGAACCAAGTGAACCCCCACCGCGAGAGGCATCCCCATGCCCTTGAGTATCTCCAATACGTGGATCATGACGGCACAGCTGCTCTTCATGTCGCTGGAGCCTCGGCCGTAGAGCCTACCGTTCACCTGCATCGGCTCCCACGGCTTCTTGGCCCATGCGTCGGGCTTCGCTATGGGCACGACGTCGAGGTGGCCGTTGAACACGAGAAGCCTGTCGGCGCCCGGGTTGAGGACGGCTTCGATTATGGGTCTGTCCTCGGAGCCGTGTAGCGTAGCCTCGATCCCTATCTCCTCAAGCAGCTCCTTTGCGCGGTGCATAACCGCCTTCTCCTCCCCGGATATGCTGGGGATGCTTATCAGCGTCTTGGCGAGCTCGACGATGCGCCGCTCGTCTACCTTCTCCAACGCCTTGTTTAGCACTGTACCATCCATATGGTTCACAACACATTGTACAGACGCCGAGGGATAAAAGGTATCTAGGGGAGAGAAACGACGCCCAGCACGGCCCTGCTTCTCGCCCCAGTTGCGGCTGGAATGTTACACGGCGTCCCCATCACGTGCTCGTTCGCCAGCAGCGCCATGAGCAGCGCCTCCTTGGCTTCCGAGGGGTACCCGAGCCGCGAGTAATCATGTAAGGGGAGGTTGAGCCTGCGACGCAATGACCCCACGATGTAGGGGTTCCTCGCCCCGCCTCCACTCAGATAAACCTCATCTACCGAACCCCGTAGGTGGGTCTCGTAGGAGGAGGCGATGGACTCGACTGTTAGGGCCGAGACCGTGGCGACCACGTCCTCCGTGCACAGGCCCAGCTTCTCCGCCAAGGCGATGACGCCGGCGGTGTACTGCTCGCCGAACATCTCCCTGCCGGTGCTCTTAGGCGGCGACCTGCCGTAGAAGGGGTGCCTCAGAAGCTCCTCGAGCAGCCCCTCGTGGACCGTCCCTGATTCAGCTATTACCCCATCCTCGTCCTGAGCACCGCCTGTAAAGTGCTTGACAGCCGCGTCGATGATCATGTTGCCAGGGCCGGTGTCGAAGGCCAGCAGCTCGTCGAGGCCGGCGCCCGCCGGCAGGTAGGTGAGATTGCTGATGCCGCCCAGGTTATGGGCGCTGCGCGCCAGCGTGGGGTGGGCCA
>JAFGTA010000096.1 GCA_016934355.1 Candidatus Bathyarchaeota archaeon
GTCGTACGGGAAGTAGCCGGGGGTCCCCGGTATGGTTGGGTCGTCGTAGATGTTCAGCTGCTCTGAGCCGATCCTCTCCCCAAGCTTACCGGCCCACCACGCGCCGCCAGCCGACGCTGCCTCCCGGCCCAGCACCCTGTCCGCCTCGCTGGGGTGCCCAGTGATCTCGTGGGTCAGGATGGCCTGGTAGTACGGGTCGAAAACGATTGTTGCGTCCTTCATCGAAGGCGCGTGCTCTGCGTCGATGAGCGACACCGCCTTGTCGCCGACCTTGGCCGTGAGCGCGGGGACGTCGCCGTCCAGCAGGAAGTCGTATCCCCCGGTGCCTCCGTGGTAGAGGGCGAAGGAGCCTCGGCCGCCTCCCCTCCCGGCGCTTGTCTTCATCTCAAGCCACACTACGCTGTTGCCGAACCCTATGCGGGCGCCTTCGCTGCTCATGAAGAGTCTGTCGAACTTGATGGCGGTGTAGTTGAGCATCGTCTCCCGGACCTCGGGGGACACCCTGTAGCCGGACTCCCACCCGAGGACGTCGTTTATCTTGTCGTCGAACGGGTAGTCCTCGACGTCCAGCCTCCGGGGCGTCTCCACCCGGTCCGTGTAAACCTTCACGGGTGCGAGTTCAACCCTGTTCCGGGTGTTTACACTTATCATCTTCGCCTGCTTGACGGCGTTCTCCACCGTGGCCCGGGCCTTCTCCTTTGTCGGGCTGTTCAGAGAGCAGAAGCCCCACGCTCCTCCGTACAGCACCCGTACGCCGACGCCGTTCTTGCGGACCGTGAAAGCCTTGTCTACGCCCGCGTTTACCACACTGATGAACTCGTCATAGTAGCGTTCGCCGCGTACGTCGACGTAGCTTGAGCCCAGCTGCTGGGCGTATTCTATGCAGTACTCTATAACGTCTTCCATGTGAATCAGATGGGAGGTTATTCCGTCACACGGTTATAAATAAAATACGAGATGAACCCATCGTAACTAAGAAGATTTATGATATATTGATGATTAAATCAGGCGTAGAATAAAGTAGGGTAAAAAAATATGGTGGAGAGGCATGATTCATTTATATTAAATAAAAAGATAACGCCAGTCACTTTAAGACGTGAATAAACGACCGCCCGGCTTTTCGGCTGTACTCCATCTCCTGCTTCGTTTACCATGAACGCTGTGTGGCGTCGAACACCATGAGGGCTTTCATGGTGGCGCCGCTGGTCTCCTTGACTGGCATCATGAGGCCGTAGACACGGACCGTCTGGTTGTAACGGAACATTGCGATGGGCTGCCCTGTGCCACAGATGGGTATATAGTAGAGGTAGCCCTCGTGGCTGGCCAGCGGCACCTCCTTGATCACCCTGTCGCCGTCGTCGAGTATCTTGAGTGAGATCATCAGGTCAGAGTGCGGTGTCATGATCCGGCTGTCCTTGTAGAAGGTGTAGGGGCCGAGGCTGAAGCCGCGCCTCGACAGCACGCCTAGGTACCAGTTACCCATCTCGGAGAAGTCTATGCTCTCCACGGTGAGCACCTTCACCGTGTTACCTCGTCGATCCTTGGTCTCGGCGATGGCGCCTGTTATCTTGACGGGTTTGGAGCCTGTGTAGCCCCAGACAGGGTCGTTACTGCTCCGGTCTTCTGCGAAGAACCTGTAGAAGCCGCCGCTGCTGTTGGCAAGTATGTAGGTGCCGAGGTACTCGGCTGTCTCAGGGTCGATGACGTCGAGGCTGAGAACCTTGGGGCCGGATGGGTCCGCCTCCCAGTCGTGGAGTGGGTCGTCCTCCTGGTCGATGAGCCCCTCATACGCCGCTTCCTCGGGCTTGTCAGACTCAGAGGCTAGCATCCCTGGGCCTTCTTTAGCTATTTGGAGTATGCCCGGAGGCACTTTTCCCTCCAGCACGTCGAGCAGGGTGTCTACGACTTCGGGGCTGATATCAGTCATACCCATCTGGATGGTGCCGTTCACGGTGACGCTGATCATGTTCAAAGGCACTCCTCTTTCCCTCAACTCGTCGAGACTGTCGATTATCGCCTGCTCCCACTCCTCAACCAGTGTGAGTGGGGCGGGAGCCTCCATGAAATATATGTAGACATCCTGCGGGTCGCCGATCAGCTCCCTGAACGAGTCAAGGGTCTCGGGGCTGATGTCGCTGACGGAAACGTAGACGGCCTTGTGCCTCGTGTCGATCGCCAGGTTGACGTAGACTTCGTCGATGATGTCATGGGTGTCGTCCAGTCGTCTATCGGTGATGGCGTCGGCGACTGCTTTAGGGCTGCCCGTGTTTATGGGGCCCGGCCTGTCCCTGAACCAGAGGTTGCTCCTCGGCTTATCCCTCACCTCGGGCTCACCCCTCCACAGGGCAGCTGCGCCTTTTTCCTCGATTACTCCAGACGGCTCGTTGATTATTTCAGATGGCTTGTAGACGACTGCTGAAGCCAGCAGTGTGGCTGCGAGGAACATCACCGTCAGCCTATACGCGTTCCTCCACATGCCTGAACACCGTTACTTTCAGAATATCTCCACAGACATCCGTATAAGACTAGGGATTTGAACACATAGAAAAATGGGGTTAGGGCTTTATGGGCGCCTGTATCTCGGTGAGCACCTCGTCGGGCTCCACTGTGTTGGGGTCGTTGAGGTAGACGTCCGTCATGGGGCCCGCCGCCTCCAGGCCGTTGGCCGCCATGTACTCGTGGAGCTTCGCGTAGGCGAGGCCGATGGACTCGTAGCTGCCCTTGTGGACGAGCGACGCCACCCGCCTCGGGGGCAGGTTCCGCACCTCTACGCCCGGGTCTTCGATGGTCACCTTCCCTGTGACGGGGACCGCCACCTCGACGTCTGCGTCCGTCTCCTTGTAGTCCTCGTCGTGGTAGAACGTCATTATGGGGCCCACCATCTTTACGAAGCTGGCCTGGTTCTCGGGGCTGTACAGCACGGCCATGAGGTCGCCGATGAGCTTGCCTATGGCCTCGACGTAGCTGCCCTTCATCCATTTGCTGATGACCCGCGCCCCGGGGACGTCCTTCACCTCTGGTTCAGACATGGTTTTCTTCATCATCTCCGTTATGTGGTTGTTGTCGAGCAACGACGCGACCCGCCTGAGCCTGATGAGCTCCTCCTCGGTGTCTCGGAGCCTCGCCTCAACTAGGCTGCCCAGCTTGTTCTTGTCGCCCGCTGCCTCGGCTTCGAGGTACGCGGCGATCTCTTCGACACTGAACCCCAGAGTCGAGAGGTGTTTGATCTTGACGCCCCTCTGTATCTGGCCGCCATTGTAGTACCTGTAACCCGTTATCGGGTCCTTGGCCTCGGGGACGAGGAGCCCCTTTCCGTCGTAGTAGCGGAGCGCCTTCTGGGTCAGCCTCGTGGCGACGCTGAACCTTCCGATGGGTATCTGGTCGACTGTCATCGCTCACCACCTGAACGAGCCTAAGCTTCTAAGGGCATGGAGTCTGCCCCGGGGGAGATTCCATGGTTATATTATGACTCGGGTGTTTAACAGTGCTAGGATGACTAAGCTTGACCTCCGCAAGGAGCTGAAACGGTACTACTCGGCGAAGAGGAAGCCCGAGGTCATCGACGTGCCTGAGGGCAAGTTCCTGACGATCACAGGGAAGGGCGACCCCAACGGCGAGATGTACCAGCAGGCCATGATGGCGCTCTACGGCGTCAGCTACACCCTCAAGTTCGACCAGAAATCTAAGGGCAGGGACTACAACGTCATGCACCTTGAGGGGCTCTGGTGGGTGGACGGCGGCGTCTTCGACCTCAGCGATCCGGCGCCGCGGGGGCAGTGGCGTTGGAAGAGCATGATAAGGCAGCCCGACTTCATAACCGGGGAGATGGTTGAGGAGATCATGCCCGTGGTCAGGGAGAAGCGCGGCCCCAAGGTGGACGAGGTTAGGCTGGAGACGTTCCACGAGGGGCTCTCAGCCCAGGTGATGCACGTGGGTCCCTACAGCGAGGAGGGCCCCACCATTGAACAGCTCCACGGCTTCATCGAGGAGCAGGGGTACAGGATGCGTGGAGACCACCACGAGATATACTTGGGCGACCCGCGGCGTACCAAGCCCGAGAACCTGAAGACCATCCTCAGGCACCCCGTAGAGAAACCGTAGTCTCATGGTTCAAATACCGGTGCGCGTCTCATAGGGTCCTGTTGGACCTGAATATACTCACCCTGCTGCTTCCCGTGTTGTCACTCACCTGTCTTAACATGGTGATCCGCCTCTCCGTGGGCCGAACCGGGACGAGGTGGGGGGTAATCGCCTTCAACTACCTGACGGGCGCCGTCATCAGCCTCGCGCTTGCTCTGAACGGCGGCGGGTTCGCGGCGACCCCGTTCACAGTCGCCCTCGGCGTAGTCACGGGGGCCCTGTACACGGGCGGCATGTACCTCAGCATGACAACCATGGGGCGGAGCGGCGCCTCCATAGCGGCGTCGGTCACCCAGCTCAGCGTCGTAGTGCCCGTAGCCGCGTCTGTGCTCGTATACGGCGAGAGCCTGGGAGGTGTGCAGGCAGTCGGTGTGCTTGTGGCTGTGGCGTCCCTCCCCCTCCTAGCGTACAAGAACAATAGAGACGGGAAAGGCGCCTTAGACGGCGGCCTCGTCCCCCTCATGGCGGCTATGCTGGTTGTTCAGGGGTTCGCGCAGCTCAGCAGCAAGGTGCTCGTCGCCAGCGGGCTGGAGGCGGAGAGGAACGTGTTCTTCCTCGCAGTGTTCACCTCGGCGACCCTCCTGACGACGCCTCTGGCCTACAGGGCTAGGCGGCTGGTGCGGCTGCCCCGTGACACGGGGTTCGGCGTCGGGGTGGGGGCGTTCAACATGCTGACAAACATGAGCATACTGCTGGCGCTGAAATCGGTTCCTGCGAGTCTTTTCTACCCGGTGAACGGCTCCGGTGGGCTCATGTTCACCACCGTCGCGGCGATGCTTCTGTTCAGGGAGAGGATCAGCAGGGTGAACGCGCTGGGCGTCGCCTTGACGCTGGCGGTGGTTGCGCTGATCAACCTCTGAGCCGTGCAAAGTTTTTACCCGGAGCCGCTGTGGTCAAGGTATGAGTCTGCTCAGAGAGAAGACGCAGCGCCTCATCGAGGACCTCGCGGAGGAGTACCCCGCCGTGATAGGCGTCTACGCCGTGGACCCCATGAACCCCCGTGACTGCTTCTCGTTGAACGAGGACGAGGTGTTCCCCACCGCCAGCGTCATCAAGGTACCCGTGCTCCTGGAGTTCTACAGGCAGGCGGAGGAGGGTACCCTGAACCCCTCGGAGATCAGAGTCCTCACCGAGGAGGACAAGGCGGGGGGCAGCGGCGTGCTACAGTTCATGGGGGCAGACACCACCTCCATGACGTTTGAGGACTATGTCCGCCTAATGATCAACCTCAGCGACAACACAGCCACCAACGTCGTCATAGACCTCATGGGCATGGACAACGTCAACCGGCTTCTCGTCTCCCTCGGTCTTGAGGCGACGCGGCTCGTCCGCAAGATGCAGGCCAAGGACGTGGACCCTGACAGGGTGGAGAACCTGTCAACCCCAAGGGAGCTCACGACGCTGCTTGAGATGGTTTACCGCGGCGAGGGGCTCAGCGAGTACGTGTGCTCGAAGGCATTGGAGGCGCTGAGGCTGTACAAGCCCGGTATAATCAGGGACGCCGTGGAGGGCGACGTGGAGGTAGCCGACAAGAGCGGCTGGATGGGCGGCGTCGAGTGCAACTCGGGCATCGTGTACATCACGTCACCCTACGTCGTCACCGTCATGGCGAAGAACGTCCCCGCCTGGGACCGGGGCGGCCTAGAGGCTAAGGAGAGCCTCGTCGAGATCGTCTCTGCCATCCACGGACACTACCTGAACACGGGGACCGCCACGAGGTTCGGCAGGAGAAACAGGTAAAACATAGGCTCAGTCCACAGAGTCAGCCGGGGAACCACCAAAACCCGGATATTCAAGCTCACTCATACGAGACGATCGAGAAGAAACTGGTTAAACGCGGGGGAGAATACGATGACGTTCAAGGACAGGGTGAAGGAGCTAGAGAGCTATATATTCAAGCGGATGGGCGAGTCCGGCGTGGTCGGGCTCAGCGTCGCCACAATCAAGGACGGCCAGGTGAACTACAAACGGGGCTTCGGGTTTAGAGACTATGACAAGGGCACCAGCGCCGACCCCGACACGCTCTACTGTATAGGCAGCGTCACCAAGACCTTCACAGCCCTCGCTGTCCTCCAGCTCAGCGAGAGGGGCCTCCTCAGCCTCGACGACCCCATAGACAGGTACGTGGAGTTCAACGCCGAGCCCATGGGTGAACCCATACTGGTGAGGCACCTGCTGAGCCACAGCAGCGGCCTGCCGTCCCTCGGCTACGCCGAGGCGACCCTCGGCGCCGTGACGGGCACCTACGAGGCTTGGTTCCCCATCAGCAGCCCCCGCGACCTTCTGGTGTTCATGGACGGCGCAGAGGACTGGGTGCTCGCCAAGCCGGGTCAACGCCACGCCTACCTGAATGAGGGTTACATCATGCTCGGCTCTATAATCGAGGAGGTCTCGGGGCAGGGCTACTCCGACTACGTCACCGAGAACATACTGGAGCCGCTGGGGATGCTGCGCAGCACCTACCTCGAAGAAGATGTCGATGCAGACGGAGACGTGGCCACACCATACGTGACGAACAGTGAAGGCGAGAAGGAAGCAACAAGGTACCCGTACGGCCAGATGATAAGCGACGGCGGCCTCATGAGCACAGCCGTAGAGATGGCGAGGTACCTGAGGATGCTGATGAACGGCGGGGAGCTGGACGGCAGACGGATAGCAGAAGCCGAGACAATAAGAGAAGCCATGGCGCCCAAGATCAAGACGGTGGAGGAGCCCTACGACGGCGAGGGACAGCACTACTACGGGTACGGGCTGCGGATCAAGTCTGGGTTCCTAGGCCACGACCTCATCCACCACAGCGGCAGCGTCTACGGGTCAAGCGGCTACATGGGATTCATACCCGGGGAACGCGTCGGCGTCGTCGTGCTCGCCAACGGAGGCTACTACCTGCAGGACATCGGCGAGTACGCCCTGGCGCTGCTCATGGGCAGGGACTCCATGGAGGCCCCCTACTTCAGGAGGGTGAGGGCCCTCGACGACCTGACTGGCACCTACACAACGTTCAGGGGCACGTCCAGCTACGAGGTCACCCGGAGCGGCGGCGTCCTCCAGCTCACCATGAGCTATGGCACCCGCAGCTACACTGTGCCCATGATTCCGGTGGACCTCGAAGGCGAGCCAAAGAGGTTTAACTCGTACGGGATGGACGCCGTCACTCCCGTCCTGTTCATGGAGAGGGACGGCGAGACCTTCATGGTGTACGACCGCACAATGGCGAGGAGAAGCTCCTGCGGCTAGAACGCCTGTTCCTATGATTTGTTTAAAATACTGAGCTAATCCTTAATCTCTGTGAACACGTTGACTCTCCGCGTCGATAGGCTGCTCGAAGCCCACAGGGAGCTCAGGCACACCGTGTACCGCACAGTCAAACCCCTATCCATCTGGGAACACGACGCAGACCCGTCCGAGCCAGTGGTCATACGTAAGGCGAAGGCTCTGAAGCTGCTACTGGGTGAATCCCCCGCAATAATTATGGAGGATGAGCTCGTCGTGGGGCTCCGCACACTCTACAGCGAGCTCCCCGAGGGCGAGAACCTCCTGAACGGCGTCTACATGCTCCCCGTGACGCCCGCCACCATGCACAGCAAGAGGTACTACCCCCGTTACCTCACGGACGAGGAAGCCACAGCCGCGCTCGGCATGGGCGCCCCGGAGGGCGACTTCACAAGCCACGTCCCCTTCGGCACGTGGAAGATGCTCAGACACGGGTTACGCGGCGTAGAGGAGCAGGTCGCCACGAGGCTCGGCGAGCTGGAGATGGACGGGGAGAAGGCGGCGTTCCTCAGGGCCGCTCTCATCACGCTGGATGCGGCCACCGAGTTCATCGCCCGGCACACAGCCGAGGCGCTCAGGCTCGCAGACGAGACCCAGAACCCTGAGAGGAAGGCGGAGCTGAAGAGGATCGCAGACAGCTGCATGTGGCTCTCCACGGAGCCTCCCCGCGGCTTCCGCGAGGCTGTCCAGCTGTTCTGGCTCCTATGCGTCGTCATGGCAGCCGAGAACCAGAGCTGCATCCCCATCGGGAGACTCGACCAGGACCTGTACCCGTTCCTAGAGTCGGACCTGGACGCGGGGCGAATCACCCTCGACGAGGCTCAGGAGCTCGTGGAGTGCCTCTGGATCAAGCTCAACTTCGAGAGCGACCTCACCACCGACACGTGCCGCAACGTCACCCTCGCGGGCCAGAAGGCGGACGGCACAGACGCGACCAACACCCTAACCTACATCTGCCTCGACGCCTCGCATAAACTGCGGCTCGCCGACCCCAAGATCAACGTCAGGTTCCACAGCGGCTCACCGGGCAGGCTCCTCAGGAAGTGCGTCGAGATGGTGAAGGCGGGGCTAGGCGGGTTCCCCGCGTTCTACAGCGACGAAGCCATCTTGGAGGGCCTCAGGCGGATGGGTGTACCCGACGAGGACGCCAGGCTTTACAGTTGCGACGGCTGCCAGGAGATCATCCTCCCGGGTAAGGGCGACTTCTACCCTGTGCACACCGGGGTGGACCTCCTCGCCTGCGCCCAGAGGACCCTCGGCGTCGAGCCCTACCTGGTCGAGATAGGAGGCCAGCCTGAGACGCCCGAAGCAGGGGACCACGGCAGCTTCGACGATTTCATGGATGCCTACATGGGCAACCTCGACGAGATGATAGCCTTCGCGGTGAAGCAGGGCAACATGAGGGACACGGGGCTCGCCGCTTACAGCCCTGTGCCCTTCCTCTCAAGCACCCTTGAGGGCTGCGTCGAGAACGCCGTGGACAAGACCGCCGGAGGCTGCAGCTACAACTGGACCGGCTGCAACGGGCAGGCGTTCGCCGCCGCTGTCAACTCATTGGCTGCCGTGAAGAAGATGGTCTACGACGAGGGTCTCATAACCCTCGCAGGGCTCAGGCAGACCCTCGGCGACGACTGGGGCGACGAAAGGCTCCGCCAGTATGCCTTGAACAGGGTGCCCAAGTGGGGCAACGACGACGACTACGTCGACGGCATCGCGGTACGGGTCGCGCATCACTTCATCGAGGAGGTGCTCAAGTACAGCAACCCCAGGGGCGGCCCCTACTACCCCGGCATATTCACGTTCCACCACGTCAGCAAGGGCATAAGGACGTCGGCAAGCCCCGACGGCAGGCACGCGGGAGACCCGGTTGCGGCTCACCTCTCCCCCGTCGCTGGCACCGACAGGGTGGGCCCCACGTCCACGCTGAACTCTGCGCTCAAGGTCTACGAGCTGCGGCCCCCGGAGGGCACCGCCTTGGACATCCGTTTCCACCCGACGGCTGTGATGGGTGACGAGGGCACGGCTAAGCTGGAGAGTTTCATCAGATCGTTCATGGACGGAGGCGGAACCGTCGTCCAGTTCAACGTCGTGGACTCCGAGACACTCAGGGACGCCCAGGAGAACCCCGAGCAGTACAGGTCGCTGCTTGTGCGGGTGTGGGGGTTCAGCGCCTACTTCACGACGCTCACCCGGGAGTACCAGGACGAGATAATCGCCCGCACCGTGCACGGGTTATAGCAGGTCTAGTTTAGCCTCGCTGTACCCGCCGGCGCACGGGTTCCCCGCCTTGTACATAAGTCTGCCCTCTGTGAGGTCGATGACCACGGAGCCGACGGTGCACACGGTCTCGTTCACACCCTCCTGGATGTGTTTGCAGAGGCTCCGCGGGTAGTTGGCGTGGTCGGATAGCAGCTTGGTCAGCGACTCGGCGGTGTGTCCGCCGTAGCCCTCCTCAAGCAATCTGGAAAGCCTGTTAAGCCGGACCCGGGAGTTGAGGAGGTCGGCCCAGCCGTCCAGCCCCGCCATGTCTGGGTGGACGTGGTGGTTGGTGTGCGCCATGAACCCGTTCCCCGCGTAGGACAGCCCGTAGCGGGTCCCCGAGACCTCGACGTCGTATATCTCGCCGTCCCTGTCCGCGACTACGTGGTTGTTGCCGTTGGCTCGCTCGGGGCGGATGCACACCCGTATCGCGTCCTCGACCCTCTCGGTCCTCATGATCTCCCTGTACGCGAAGAGCTTGGGGACCCCCGGCTTCAGGTCGTTGGCGTAGAGGGCGTTCCCCACCGAGCCGACGCCGCGCTCGTTGAAGCCCTGGTGGAGCAGCATCCCCGAGTACGCGAACGCCACGTAGGCGGGCTCCTCGTCCGGCGTGCACTTCACGACGCAGATGCAGTCGCGGTGGTGGGGCGAGTTGTCCTCGTTGTGCCCCAGCAGGACGTGCCCGTTGATCGAGCCGCCCTGAGGCACGGCGAAGCTGCTGCAGCCGCCTTCGAACAGTAGCTCCTGGAGGCTGTTCACGGCGAGGAGGGTCATGTAGGGTACGCCGGAGCCCTCCGCCATGCCCTTGAGCTCCTGGCTGCAAAGTAGCACATGTTCCTCGGTGTACCTCCGGGTGGTGTCCAGTCGCTCCTTCAGCTCGTCCCGCGGGAGCTTGGAGAGGCTGCCGTCGACGCGGCTCTTAAGCGGCTGGAGCTTGTCCCGTAGGGCGTCTCCCACGGTGTGCCCGATGTCCCAGGACGAACCAGACGCGTTTATGAACGTGGCTGACATGATAAATGAAACGCTGAATATGCTAATATCAGCTTTTACGAAGCCGACTGTGGACACGAAGTCGTTCACCTCCTCCAGTGTAGCTTGGGGGAGGCTCAAAGTTCTTCAAGCTAATATTTACGGATTTCATCGATTGTTGAAGGTTAAGAATCGAGAGGATAGGAAGTATGGGAGTTCTTTGCTTTCATAAGATAGCGTTTATATATTTTACTATTAAATGAAAATATATGACCAGCCACGATGAGTGCGTGGCATCTTGGGCGAAAGCGTATAAAGACGCAGGATGGTTGGTTCATGCAGATATTCAAGGGTATCAAGCTCCCCCTGAGATACACAACAAAAAACCGGATATTTACGCCAGATCTGGGAATATCGCACATTTATTAGAGGTTGAAACTGACGAGTCCATTTATACTGAACACGCTAAAAGACAGATCGCTGTGTTTAAAATATGGGCAGACCAAGGTCAAAAAAGAAGTTTTAGATTAATCTTGGCAAACTCAAAAGGCTGTAACGAAGTAAGTAGTATTCTTTGAAAATGATGTGGATACCTATGAGGCTATTCGCCACGCCTCACGTATCCGTTTAACCCTGTCCGCGTATTATCTGAGGTGGTCCAGTCGGAGGTCGGAGGGATTCACCGCCATAAGCCCGATCATCAAGCAGAGGGAACGTTCCGCCGTCAATCAGTCAGCGCATTTGTTTGAGGGGGTTGTTTAGGAAGTCGTCACGGTAACGTTGGTTCTTGTTCCCCAGCTTTCCGCGTATTTTAGTGACCCACTCCGGCTCCCCCGGTATCACGCCGCCCTCCATCGCCCGGGTGATCCGTGCGTACATGTAGAGGTTGTGGAACCTTATGAACAGCGGGATGCTCTGGATGTCCTCGTCCGTTATTGTCTTCCTGGTCCTGTACCCCTCTATGAAAGATCGAATCCTCGGGTCATGGAGGTCGTACTGTGCAAGTCGGTCGTCGTACAGGTCCCGTAGAGCGTTCGCAACATCCGACGCATACCAGTAGTGGGCGCAGTCATCGAAGTCCAGAACCCCGGGGGAGCCGTCGGTCCACAGCAGGTTATCCTGCTCAAAGTCGTAGTGGGTGACTCCATAGTTTTCGCCCACCGGCAACGTCGCCAACTTTTCCTCCAGTGAGCCCAGCTCACCCAGGACGATTTCGTCCGTCGCGGGCACCACCCTACGGATCGTCTTAATGTGGTCTTCCCATGTTGGGATGCCCTCGTCCTCGTAGCCGGCGCCGGCTGAGTGCATCTCACCCAACGCCCTGCCCCACCTCTCGAACCCGCGGAGGTCAAGCGTATCGGATTCAACGTGTTTCCCAGGCAGCCCCTCGAAGACCACGGCGTGGAACAAGCCCATCCCTGTCTCCACCGATTCCACGTAGCGGTCCGTCAGGGACTTCACAGGCTTGTTCGCGTGCACGCCTCGCCGGATGAGGTGCCGTATGTAACTGAGCTCGGCTTCCATGGTCTCCGGCGTCCTCTCGCTGGAGTGGTTGAAGCGGAGGTAGTAGGCGCGTTCACCGGCTTTGACTCGGGTCACGAAGTTGGCGCTTGCCCTGAAGACGCTTACATCTTTTTCGCCTAGGAACCATCTTTCCGCTATGTCGTCTGCGATGGGGCTCCTCCGGTCCTCGTCCACGGTGTCGAAGAACCTTTTCATCAGCCTCAGACTCATCATTTTATTGGTACCTGCCCTGTATCCGCCGTTGATGTATCCTGTTGACCTCAAGCGTCGTGTGATACTACACCCTGAACAGGTCTCCGATTATGTATGTTTTTAGTCGAAGCATTCACTCATCGAGGAACCCTCGGCCCCCGAGTTAGTAACCCACTTTTTCGGTGAGTGATCGGGAAGAGATAATATTGCCCGCACATTTTGATGATGGGATGCCGCTTGAACGAATCCACCAGGACATTCTCCGGTACCTGGCGGATAACCTGCCACAGGATTTCTCTGATCCGGGCGACGTCTCGCGGAAAATACTGTTCAAGTCGGTGAACTACAAGCCGAGGCAGATTGAGAAGGCGTGCGACGAACTCGCGTCGAGGGGGTTCGTGGAGCTTCACACGGGGTTCTACAGGAGCGGGTGGGCGTCCATCTCGGTCACGGA